>JAYQWJ020000202.1:0-4910 GCA_035829175.2 Candidatus Albibeggiatoa psychrophila | reverse complement strand
GAATCAGTTTTGCGATGTTGTTAACCGTGATGGGAATGCGTATTTTGCCATTCTTGTTCGTACCCAGCAGTATATCTGCAATTCAATTATCACCTGAAGAAATTGATTAATAATTAATAGGTTGTTATTTAAAAAGGCTAAGAGTTAATTTTTAATAGCTATAGGGGTAGAAAAAAGCTTTACGGCTTTCCCTATGGCTAAATCATCCATTCGCCGCCAAATTCTATTTAGTCATGCTTGCCTTGTGAATCTTCTGATAAGCAGGGATTGCATAAATTGATGATTTTACTCATGTCTTTATGCAAAAATGCCCGCTGTTGTTTGTTGGCTTACGGCTATCTTTCCAACGTATAATTAAAATCAACCCCGCTATCTGAACCTGATTGAGAGGTTTGAATTGTCCAACGTTTAGTTAATTGATAACGCATTTTTAAAATATTTTGCGCATCAAACAAACCAATGCCATAACTTACATATAAATCAGGGGTTAAATATTTGCCCAATGTTAATGCCGCTGCCTCAATCCCATCATCAGTAGAAATGCCCGCTTCGTCCAAGCCAAAGCTATCGCCTAAATCTTTAACCAAACCATCACTTTTAGCAAAAGGCAATGTCGCTGCTGCCGCTATTAATGCCGCCTGACCACCTTCACCACTGGCTGCTTGATTTGCAGGACGACCTAACACGATATACGATAAAATATTCGATTGGTCTAATGTTGGTTGTGAATATAAATCAAGTTTGATATTTTGCGCTGTTCCGTTGATATAAATGCCAGCAATAACGCCATCCGAACGCGCACCATTGCTAACCACATCACCGCCAATTTTTCTAAAAGCCCGAATATCTAAACCCGGATTATCCAAACGTCCGCCCGAATATAAAACCCGACCATCATCAATACTTAAATCCTGTCCGTATGCTTTATAACGCCCATTCACAATTCTGATTTCACCTGTGCCAACGGGAAGCTTATTGCCTTCGCTATTGACGGTCAAATTACCCGCAAAATTACTTTTAAATCCAAGCCCTTCAAATTTAACATCATCACCTAAAACCACGGTCACATCACTAGAGACTTCCAAACCACCTTTTGATTTAGGTTTTGGTTCAGGTTTAGGATTTTTAGGATTAACAATCACAATATCTTTAGTGACTTTTATTGCGCTGGCACTGGCTTCAGGTGGAGTAATGTGTGCAGTTGGAATCGTCACCGTACCTGCAACATGTAATTTTTTCGGATTGGCGGTAATCGTCATATCAGGTGAAATTAACGCATAAACTTCGGTTTGATCGATTGCGGTAAAATTCTCGCCTTTTAATTTCAAATCCGCTGCCCAATCACGCCCAATCGGTAAAAACGCGTCACCTGTTAACGCCAATTGTCCTTTGCCAGAACTGACTTTAGCATCAATATTGAGCTTATCTTTGCCATCATCTTTGACCGTGACATTTAAATCACGCAATTCTAAACCAAAATCAGGCAAATCCGCCGCGCCATCAACCACTTTAAGTTCGCCATTAATTTGAGGCTTTTTCACTGTGCCTTTGATATTGGCTTGCATCAATACTTCACCTTTGACATTTTCTGCTTGTTCAACAAACGTCGGTAAAATACTAATATCACCAAATTTAGCATTGATTTGCGCATTAATTCTTTGATTATCAGAAATCTTTAAGCTATTAAATTTCGGCATTTTGACATCCGCTTTAATATGACTTTGTTCTAATAAATCCAGCACTAAATTCGCGACTAACCCCGAGCGTTTAATATCCAACTCTAATTTGCCGCCTTGATGTTTAAACACTTCTTTTTCACCCGCAAGCAGCGTAGTCAATTCCCCCGGTGTAATGCCGATATTCACATCAGAACGAATTTGACCATTTTTCAATAATTGCGCATTGATTTTGCCTTTGACATCACCCGTTAAATCCAAATCAGGTGGAAAGAATTGTTTTGCAATCGCTAACGGAATGGTTTTTAATTCCACTTGGGCTTTGGTATTGCCTTCAGCTTTCCAATTGGCTTGGGTACAAATTTGAGCATTATCTTGTTGTAAACACAATTGCCCTAAATCTGCTTGTTTTGGCGATGCGGTTAAGCTGGCGGCTCGATTGGTTTTCCACACCCCAACTAAACCCGTATCGGCATCGAGTTGTTGAATTTTGCCTTTCCACTGGGTTTTATCAATATCAAAGCCGCCCTTGAGTTTTAACAATACATCTTGCTCAGGGGTTTCCACTTTAGCAGTCAATAGGTGATTTTTCATGCTGCCTGTACTTTTGATCGAGGCTTGTTTTAACAACTGTTTACCTGCTTGTTGCAAGTCTTTAGCTAATATATCTAAACGCAAAGTTTTGCCGCCATCTAAATCCACATCTGCGTCGATTTTCAGCGATTGCACTTTATTATCTTCATATTGCAATTGATTGGCATTTAACTTGGCGATAACATGCGGTTTATCCAACGCGCCCAATACCTTGCCATTGCCTTTGATACTGCCTTTGGCTTGTGGCAGAAGTGTATTTAAATTCGGTGCGTTCAACGCCCAATCAAGCTTGATTTTCTTATCAACTACGCCATTTGCGGTTAAATGGGTTTTGCCTGATTTAAAGTCTAATTTCTTGATTTCATAGCGTTGTCCATCGATTTTAGCTTGAGCTTGTAAATTCAGTGGATACTTGCGGAACGTGCCTGTAATCCCATTAATTTTGACTTCTGTTTGCACACCTTTATCGGCTAATTGTCCTTTGGCAGCAATGTCTAAACCAATCTTGCCATCTAAATCTTTCCATTGTTTGGCAGGATTGATGTCTTGCCCAGCAACTTTAATATCCCATTTAACTTGCGGTTTCCACGCGACTTTACCCAATAAATTCACCACGCCATCCAAAGTATTCACGGTTAATTTTTTGATATTGATTTGTTCTAAACTGCCTTTGCCCACAAGCTGGATTTGTGATTTGGGAATATCTTTGCCTGACACATCGGTGTTTAATTTGAGCTTATACGCTTTTAAATCGCCTGTTAAATCAACTTCACCTTGTTTGACTTGCGCCAGTAATTCATCGCCTTTGAGTGGCCAACGTAAATTTTGCCATTTAAGTTTGACATCTAAATCTTTGCCGCCGTCTTCGATTGAACCCGTACCTGTTGCTGTGACTTTGGTTTTAATTTTGGGAATCATCACCGCCAATTGTTGTAAATCAAATTTTTGATCTTTTAACTTCGCAACCACCGTGCTATCGATAAATAAGCCTTTGGGCATGTCTTTCCAAAATGGTTTTATATCAATATGTTTGGTGTTTAAATTGACATCCGCCGCCAAACCGTCCGCCCATTTCACAAACGCTTTACCCGATATTTTACCCGTCAGAATATCCGCTTCTAAAGTATTCACATTAGCTTGAGTTTTATCGCCTGTTGCTTTGACCAACCATTTACCTTTAGGAATATCTTTGCCTGCCACATCCGCATTTAACGTTACATCATAATCATCGGCACTGCCTGTTAAATTTAACGTACCTTGTTTTGCATTAACTAAAATATCTTTGCCTTTCAACGGCCAGCGTAGGTTTTGAAACTTCATTTTCACATCTAAATCTTTGCCGCCATCTTCAATTGAACCTGTACCCGTTGCCGTAACTTTGGTATTAATTTGTGGAATCATCACTGCCAGTTGTTCAAGATTAAATGCTTTATCCTGTAATTTCGCCACCACTTCGGTATCAATAAATAAACCATCGGGCATATCTTTCCAAAATGGTTTAATATCAATATGTTCAGTTTTAAGTTTAATATCGCCTGCCAACTCGCCAACCCATTTCACAAAGCCAACACCTGAAATTTTACCCGTGAGAATGTCCGCTTCTAAGGTTTCAATATTGGCTTGGGTTTTATCGCCTTTGGCTGCGACTTCCCATTTTCCTTGTGGAATATCTTTGCCTGTAACATCGGCGTTGAGCGTGACTTGATAGTTTTCCAAATCGCCTGAGGCACTGATTTTGCCATCTCGTGCATCGACAATAATATCTTCTGAATCAAATGGATATTGGATTTTCGCCCAATCAATATCGGCATTCCACGTTAACGCGCCGAGTAAGTCATTCGCCACCGCTTGTAAATTGACCGTAGCGGGTTGTGCCAGCGCATGATTGACAGTGAGCTTTTGCGTATCGCCTGAGATTTCAGCATGACCCGATAACGGCGGTACTTTGTCGATATTGGCTGTCCAATCGGCGTTTAAATTCAGTGGATGCGGTGCAGTCAATTGGGCATCACCTTGGGCATTGAGCGTAAATAATGGCGCGTCAACTACGAGTTTTTGCAATTCAAATTTTTCAATTAGTTGAGCTTGTAATTGGCTGCTGTTGATTATAAAAGGTTTGCCATCTCCTGTTTGTACAGCCACTTCATTGATTTGTACGTCGTCAATAATAATCTTGATTGGTAATTTGATGTCTGGAATGGTTGGTGGTTCGGAGGATTTAGGTTTGTCTTCAGGTTCTGGCTTTTCCGCAGATTCAGGTAATTTAACGTCAATTCCCGTAACATGCAGTTGCTTGATGTGCGCGGTTCGGGAGAATAAGGCTTTTGGATTCCAGCTTAATAATAAGTCTTTGACTTTGGCATCGACGGTGTTGTCTTGCACATAGCTGAGATTGATTAAATGCAATTCGCTGAGTAGCGTGCCTTGCACTTGTTCAATTTCTAATGTTCCGGGTGCATATTTTTGACCTTGGGCAACGAGGAAATTCACCCCCGATTCTGTGCCTAATAGCCATGTTAAACTTGCGCCGATGATGACAACAAGTAATAAGCTGAAAAGTAAAAGATATTTGATAATTTTAAATAGCAATTTCATAGTGCTCACATTGTGGTCTGTTGTGAGGCACTATTATAAAGGCTT
>JAYQWJ020000201.1:0-4110 GCA_035829175.2 Candidatus Albibeggiatoa psychrophila | reverse complement strand
TCAAAGCTGAAAAATTATATTGAACTCAGATTAAATTAAAAACTCGGACGGTCAATTTTGGTACTCAGCAAGATATTGGTTGCGATTTCTTCTACCGAAGTCACTGTTGTATTGATAAAAGACAGTTTGAATTGACGATACAATGCCTCGACTTTCTGCACTTCAAGTTGACACTGTGCCAATGAAGCATAACGACTATTTGGACTCCGTTCTTGGCGAATTTTTTGTAAACGCTCAGGCTTAATAGTTAAGCCAAATAATTTACTCTGATATGGAACTAACATTTCTGGCAACACATTGGTTTGAATATCATCATCGGTCAATGGATAATTTGCAGCAAATACACCAAATTGCATGGCGAGATACAAACAAGTAGGGGTTTTTCCTGAACGAGATACACCGATTAAAATCACCTCAGCATCTTCATAACGTTGATAACTCTGACCATCATCATGTAATAAGGCAAAATTAATCGCTTCAATCCGTTCATTGTAAGCGGTGTTCACACTGTGGCTTTTACCGATGGCGTGAGAAGAAGGCGTTTGAAACTCAAATTCCAATGGCTGAATGAATGTTGCAAATAAATCTAACACCAAACCATTACTGCTTGAAATAATCTCGCGCATTTCAGGGCTTAACAATGTTGCAAAGACTATCGGTCGCGTTCCATTTTCTGCCATTTGGTTTATTTGTTGTACCACTTCGTAAGCTTTTTCAGTAGTATTAATGTAAGGCAATGTAATCGTACTGAATTTTATTTGCTCAAACTGGGTTAACAAGCTATGTCCCAAGGTTTTTGCAGTAATACCTGTGCCATCAGATATAAAAAAAATAATGCGGTTGCTATCACTCATTGTTATCGTCAGTATTAAATTAATTAATAGAACTATCTATAGCATAATTGTCTAAATTTGTACAAATCTAGTTTTCAGTTCGATAATGCTAAATTGCTGTTGTTTTCACATAAATTGCTAGGATTATCAATCCATTTAAGGCTGACAATCCCGCAATATAAAGTTTAGGGTTTTGTAAGCAACTCTGAGAAAAACCCGCTTATCCCATAACCCGTTTCCACAAATACTGAACGTTGCTTTGATGCTCAGTAAATTTATCTTGTTCCACTTGTACCGATTTATCTTCCAAAGCCAAACGATGAGTTTCAGCACGATAAGCACGATAAGCATTGCTCAAACGTTCGCACGCGGATTCGGTTAACAAATCATGATTCACAAATTTGCGTAACATCGGTAACATGCCTGTTGTATCTAACAAATCAGGGAAATCCACCGCCCAACGCAATACGCCATATTGAATCATAAACTCAATATCAACAACGCCGCCAACACCTTGTTTAATATCAAATACATTATTATTGCTCTTGTCCAAATTACTGCGCATTTTCTCACGCATATCACAGACATCTTGCTTTAATTTCTCAGGATCACGCTTTTGTGCTAAGACTTTGCGCCGAATCTGTTCAAACTGCGCCATACACGCACTATCACCCGCAATCACCCGCGCTCGAACTAATGCCTGATGTTCCCAAGTCCAAGCTTCCTCAAATTGATATTTCTCATAAGAATCAAAGCTTGCCACCATCATGCCTGCATTGCCTCCGGGGCGTAGGCGTGAATCCACCTCATATAACGAACCCGCAGCAGTGTTAGTGCTGATAATGTGAATAATCCGCTGTGCCAAACGCATGAAAAACACATTGTTATCCACACATTTTGCGCCATCAGTCATTTGTTGATTGCCATGGCTATTATGCACAAAAACAACATCTAAATCAGAATTATAACTCAATTCAATTCCGCCAGACTTGCCATAACCAATCACACAAAATCCCGCATTTTGCACTTCATTATCATCCAATTTAAATTGCGGTTTGCCATGTTTATGAGTGATATAATTCCACCCAATATTCAAGGCTTTATTCACAATCGTATCCGCAATCGCCCCCAAATAATCACTGGCTAATTCAACACTGAGATTTCCCGATAATTCCGCTGCCGCAACGTGTAACACATGAGCACGTTTAAATTGGCGTAAGCTATCCATTTGCATCTCTAAATCATCTAACGGCAAATGTGCAAGCTGAGCCTGTAACGCACTATCCAACTCATCAGGTTTTATCGGATCATACAAACGTCTTGGGTCTAATAATTCGTCCAATAACAAGGGGTAACGGGTTAGTTGAGTGGCAACCCATTGGCTGGATACGCACAGTTTAACCAATTGTTGTAACACTTGCGGACGTTCAACTAATAAAGCCAAATACACAGAACGTTGCGCAATCGCGCTGATAAATTCCAAGGTGCGTAATAATGCCACATCTTTATTTTTATGTTGACTGGCAGTTTCTAATAACAATGGCATCACCGTGTCTAAACGCTGGCGACCGCGACTGTTAAGCTTTTGCAAAGTATAAGAATCAGCAAAATCACGTAATTTTTTTAATATATGTTCGGGCTGCTCAAAATTAGCATCGATAAAATATTGAATCACATCATCATTATTCAATTGATTTACCCATACACTTTGCCAAATGTTGGCTTGAACGGGTGTGGGCGAATCGTCTATTTCTGGGGCGAATACTTGTTCAAATTGCTCGTTGACCGCATCTAAATGTTTTTCCAACGCAGACATGAATTCTGTCCATTGGCTAAATCCCATTATATAGGCTAAACGTTGCTGATTTAATTCATCGCTAGGCAAGGTCTGGGTTTGTTGGTCATCAATGGCTTGTAAACGATTTTCAGCAGTGCGGAGAAAACGATAAGCTTGCTCTAAATCATTCGCATCTTGTTCGGTAAGCAATTCATATTGTTTTAAGACTGTGAGTGTTTTCAATAAATTACGTTGTTGTAAAGCAGGTTGACGACCGCCACGCATCAATTGGAATAACTGGCAAGCAAACTCAACTTCTCGAATCCCGCCACGACCTAATTTAATGTTATTTTCCAAACCTTTACGGTGCGCTTCTTGGTCAATCATTTCTTTCATACGCCGAAATTCACTAATCGAGTTGTAATCTAAATAACGTCGATACACAAAAGGTTTCAACATATCGAGCAATGCAACGCCTTGTTCAATATCACCTGCGACCGCACGGGCTTTGATAAACGCATAACGTTCCCAGTCACGGGCATGAGATTGATAATAATCTTCCATCGCCGCAAAATGAGCCACTAAAGGCCCACTGTCGCCAAATGGACGCAAACGCATATCAACCCGAAACACAAAACCATCGCCCGTTACGGTATTGAGTAAGTGAATCAGTTGTTGTCCGACCCGTAAGAAAAACTCTTGATTGGTTCGTGGTTTACGTGGATGATTGGTCTCGCCTGAATCAGGATAGGCAAAAATCAAATCAATATCAGATGAAAAATTAAGCTCGCGTCCACCCAGTTTGCCCATACCCAACACAATCATTTTCTGCACTTCGCCTTTATCGTTAAGCGGTGTGCCCCATTGTTTTTCCCATTTGGCGTATTGGTAGCGGGTTGCAGCATCAATCAAAGTGTCGGCTAAATCGGATAAGGCGCGTAAACTTTCATCCAAGCTTGCCCAGCCTGCTATATCACGCCATGCAATTTTGCTCATTTCACGCCGCCGATAAGCTCGCAACTGCTGCATAACTTGATTCTCATCTGCATCAATACTTAAATTTAATTCAAATTTTTCATAAGGTTGAAGTAGATAATCATCCGTGAGTAAATCATTTAACAAACCTGATGCCAAAATGCAGCTTTTAGCAATAAAGGGACTGCAAGACCAGACCTTCAGAATAGTATCGAAAACGGGTTTATTTTGCTGAAGAGCCTGTAATAGCTCTGGCGTTGCTTTCTGTTCAAAATCTGACCAAGCATGTTGAAAAGGGGTTTGTAATAATTGAGGAAGCGATTGGACATCCATGAGGCGTTCCTTTTGATATTTAGGGTTATTTTTTTGTAAATCGGGAATTCCGCTTGTAGTTTATCATTTTTCGCTAGCTCTATAAAAAAGAGTCCGCATAAATCTAAATTGTTACTTATAACTCACGTTACGCAGATAAGTTATAAAAACAAATTAAGTAGGGTGGAATAGCACTGTGTTTTCCAGCAAATC
>JAYQWJ020000200.1:0-5386 GCA_035829175.2 Candidatus Albibeggiatoa psychrophila | reverse complement strand
CCTGATAACCTTGTTAAACGTGTCGTTCTCACTTTATTGGAATATATCGAATGGATTGGTTTATTGATTATTACTGTTGCCACATTGATTGCGATTGGTCAAGAAGTATATTCTATTTTTTCTAATGGCAAAGTGCTGTTAGAAGACATTTTATTACTTTTTATTTTCCTAGAAATTTTAACTATGGTTAGTCTGTATTTTTCAACAGGGAAACTGCCATTAAGATATCCAATTTACATCGCTATTGTTGCCATTGCACGTTATATTACGATTAGTATGAAGGATATGGATGGCATGACAATTTTGTTATTATCATTAGCCATGCTGATTTTATCGTTGGCTGTTTTGACTATCCGTTACGGACACTTATATTTAACTTATGGCGACAAAGAATAAAATTTAATTATGATGCAGAGTGCGACCCCGATTACCTTTTTAACATCATAAAATTGCTCAAATCTTACCCACCCAAATAGGGGGAAATATGCCAGCCTTAACTATTTTGCAAAAATTACAACAACGTATTGTAGAAAAGTTTCCTCCCAGTCAATCTGATGGCTTACAAATGTTTGCCGCATTATTTTTCGCTGATGTTCCTCAAGAAGATATTTGTCAACGCCATCCCAGTGATTTATACGGCATGGTGGTTGATTATTGGCATTTTCTGCAAACAATGGACGATTTACCTAAAGTACGGGTATTTAATCCACAATTTGAACAACAAGGCTGGCAGTCTACACACACTATTGTGTCAGTTTTAACCTTAGATATGCCTTTTTTGATTGATTCGATTCGTATTGCATTAAATCAACTGGGATTAACCGTGCATTTGACGATTCATCCTACATCTTTATTAGAATATAACGAACAAAATCAACTTGTTGGTATTGATAAATTAACAGAACAAAGAGAAAATATTGTCGCACTAATTCATATTGAAATTGACCGACATACCGAAAATGAAATGCTGCATAATATCCAGCAAGCAATTCAAGATGTATTAGAAGATGTGAGTTTAGTGGTGAATGATCGGGAGGCAATGTATGAGCGTTTAGAGTCCATTCTTGAACAATTTGAGAAAATGCCCCCGCCGCTAGAAAGACAGGAAATCATTGAAACTCATGCGTTTTTACGTTGGTTACAAGCACGACATTTTACCTTTTTAGGGTTTCGAGAATACAAGCTGCTTAAAGAACAAGACACTTATCAACTAAAAGTGACAGAAGATTCAGGCTTGGGAATTTTACGCAATACCAGCACTTCATTTTCTAGTAGTTTTGCTGAATTACCTGATACAATTCGCCAATTTGCCGCTAAACCCAATTTATTACTGTTAAATAAAGCCAGTTCCCGCGCCACAGTGCATCGTCCCAGCTATATGGATTATGTGGGAATTAAAAAAATCAATCAACAAGGTGAAGTGGTTGGCGAATATCGATTTTTAGGTTTATACACCGCATCAGTATACCATTTGAGCACCACTCATATTCCATTGCTGCATAAAAAAATCAGTCAAGTCATCAAGTTATCTGGCTATCACACCGAAAGTCATCGTGGACAAGCTTTGCTCAATATTTTAGAAAGTTATCCGCGTGATGAATTATTCCAAACAGATGTTGAAACCTTATCAAATATCAGTTTAGGGATTCTACAACTTCAAGAAAGACAACGAGTTAAACTATTTGTTCGATCTGATGAATTTGGACGTTTTATCTCATGCTTAGTTTTCGCACCGCGTGAACGTTATGACACCAAAATCCGCAAGCAAATGCAGGATATATTACTCGACGCATTTAACGGACTGAGCGTAGAATTTACGGTTAATGTCTCAGAATCCATCCTAGCGCAAATTCATTTTATTGTACGAACTCATGCAGGTAGTTGTTTTGATTGCAATTTAACCGAGATTGAAGCCCGTTTAGCTGAAGTAACTCAAGCATGGACAGACAGTTTATATGAAACCTTATTAGAGCATTTAGGTGAAGAGCGTGGTACGCAGCTATATCATTGTTATCAAGACAGTTTTCCGACCGTATATCAAGAAGATTTTACCGCACGTCATGCCTTGTTAGACATTGAAAAAATGGAGTCATTGAGTGATGACAACGCGCTGGAAATGACTTTGTATCGTCCATTGGAAGGTGTTAATGGTTCGTTGCGCTTCAAATTATTCCATTCTAAAGGACAAATTTCACTGTCTCGCTTACTGCCAATTTTGGAAAATATGGGCGTGGTGGTGTTGAGTGAGCGAAATTATGAAATTAAGCTAGCAAAAACCTCAATTTGGATTCAAGAGCTTATTTTATCACATGATTCAAAACAAACTATTGATTTAAATGAGCTTAAGTCTATATTTCAACAAACTTTTGCCCGTGTATGGCAGCGTGAAGTTGAAAATGATGGCTTCAATTATTTAGTACTCAAGGCGCAATTGAATTGGCGTGACATTATCATTTTTCGGGCTTATTACAAATATATTCAACAAATTGGCGCAAATTTCAGTGCAAAATACACCCAGAATACCTTAGCTCATCACCCAGCGATTGCCCGTTTATTGCTCAATGTGTTTCATGCTCGATTTAACCCAATTGGTCGTCAAACGCCTAAAGACAACGCTGCTAGAGATAAGGAGCTTGAAACTTTACTTGAGAAAATAGAACAAAATTTAGATAATGTAGAAAGTTTAGACGAAGACCGTATTTTAAGACGTTTTCTATCGGTGATTATGGCAACTTTGCGCACTAATTATTTTCAGTTGGATGCGGGTAAACGCGCGAAATCTTACGTGTCTTTTAAGTTTGATTCGCAGCAAATTCCCGATATGCCAGAACCAAAACCATTGTATGAAATTTTTGTTTATTCGCCGCAAATTGAAGGGGTGCATTTACGCGGTGGTAAAGTGGCGCGAGGTGGGCTTCGTTGGTCGGATCGACAAGAGGATTTCCGTACCGAAGTGTTGGGTTTAGTCAAAGCGCAAATGGTTAAAAATGCGGTTATTGTGCCTGTAGGTTCAAAAGGTGGATTTGTTGCTAAAAAACTCAATAAAAATAGCAGTCGTGAGGAGATGCAAAAACAAGGTATTGCCTGCTATCAAACCTTTATTCGGGGCTTATTGGATGTCACTGATAATTTAGTGGACAATCAAATTGTGCCGCCAACGGATGTGATTCGACATGATGAAGATGACCCTTATTTGGTGGTTGCGGCGGATAAAGGCACGGCGACATTTTCCGATATTGCAAATAATATAGCGAAAGATTACGGCTTTTGGCTGGGGGATGGATTTGCCTCAGGTGGTTCAGCGGGTTACGACCATAAAAAAATGGGAATTACGGCGCGGGGTGCATGGGAGTCAGTGAAGCGACATTTTCGCCATCTCGGTGTTGATACTCAGAGTCAAGATTTTACCGTGATTGGCATTGGTGATATGTCGGGCGATGTGTTTGGCAATGGCATGTTGTTGTCGCCACATATTAAATTACAAGCGGCTTTCAATCATTTGCATATTTTTCTTGACCCGAATCCAAATCCAAAAACCAGTTTTGCCGAACGTCAACGTTTATTTGATTTGCCGCGTTCGACATGGGCTGATTACAATTCAACTTTGGTATCAAAAGGCGGTGGGGTTTTTCCACGTAGTGCCAAGTCGATTGTATTGAGTTATGAAGTGCAGAAAATGCTCAATGTCTCTCATTATTCGATGCCGCCAAATGATTTGATTCGAGCTTTATTATGCGCACCTGTGGATTTGTTGTGGAATGGCGGGATTGGTACTTATGTGAAATCAGAAACAGAACATCATGCGGATGTCGGTGATAAAACCAATGATAATGTGCGTGTTGATGGACATGATTTACGCTGCAAAGTGGTGGGTGAAGGCGGTAATTTAGGCTTTACTCAGCTTGGGCGGATTGAATATGCTTTGAATGGCGGGCGAATTTACACTGATGCGGTTGATAATTCTGCGGGGGTGGATTGTTCTGACCATGAAGTGAATATCAAAATTTTACTGAATGCCGTGGTCGCCAATCAAGACATGACTTTGAAACAACGTAATATTTTATTGGCCGAAATGACTGATGAAGTGGCTAAATTAGTGTTACGAGATAATTATTTACAAACCCAAGCTGTCAGTTTGCCGCTATCAATTGGTAATCAATTATTGGATGTGCAAAGTCGTTTTATGAAGTTTTTAGAATCTCAAGTCAATTTAGATCGGGAACTGGAATTTTTACCGAATGATAAAGCGATTCAAGCACGGCGTAAGAATCAACAAGGTTTAACTTCGCCTGAGATTTCGGTGTTGTTGGCATATAGCAAAATTCATTCATATCAAGCGTTGTTAGCCTCTGATTTAGTTGATGATAGTTATTTTCAGCATATATTAAATGACTATTTTCCGCAGCCATTGCCACAGCGTTATCCGCAGCAAATTTCTCAGCATCGTTTACAACGTGAAATCATTGCCACCTATTTAACCAATATGATAGTGAATTATGGCGGTAATGAATTTATCTTTATTTTACAAGAGGAAACAGGCTTAAGCGTCGCCCAAATTGTCAGTGCTTATGTGGTGAGTTGGCAAGTGTTCAGCATGGCTGATTTATGGGCTGAAATGGAGGCTTTAGACAATCAGGTTGCAAATGATGTACAAATGGCGATGATGTTGGATACACGCAAATTATTAGAACGGGCAACTCGTTGGTTATTGCGCAATCCTCATCCTGATTTTGATATTGCAGAAACCGTGACTTATTTCAAAACGGGTGTGAATCAATTAGCAGAAAATCTGTGGCAATTTATGAGTCCACATGATAAGCAAGAGCTTGAATTAGTTGCACAAAAAAGTATCGCGATTGGCGTGCCTGAATTATTGGCAAGAAAAGTCGCTTGTTTGACAGTATGGTTATCGGCGTTGGATGTGGTTGATGTGGCGAACGAGACCCAAGAAGATTTATTAACCGTGATGGCGGTGCATTTTAGTTTGGGCACGCAGTTAAAATTGCATTGGTTACGCGACCAAATTAGCACTTTACCACGGCAAAATCGTTGGGAATCATTGTCCCGTTCTGCATTACGAGATGAACTTTATCGCACCCATCGCCATTTAACCATGCAGGTATTGCAAAGTGTGCAACATGATGATGTACAGCAACGGGTTGAATTGTGGTTGGCTGAAAATCAAGCCGCAGTAGAACGGAGTATAAAAATCTTCACTGAGTTGCAAGTTGTTGAAAAACCTGATTTATCCATGTTATCAGTTGTGTTGCGAGAAGTGGGACGATTGGGCTGATTTGTTAATAGAGAGATAATGCCATAACTTAACCTATCGTCAGCTTGAGTTATGGTTGTAAACAATTTCCTATCTTAGGCAGCAAATAGCTCG
>JAYQWJ020000199.1:0-4084 GCA_035829175.2 Candidatus Albibeggiatoa psychrophila | reverse complement strand
TTACAGACTTAACAAAACAATATGATGAAATAATTCATGTCCTACAGCCTTCTGTTGAATATACAAACCCCGGTACAGACAATCAATCTCCTGTTGATTATGAATCACTTATTTCAGCACAAAAAAAGTTATTTGCGGTAGGTTTACCAGAAGAGACCATTAGTGTGGGATTAAAACAATATCTTTATGAAGATATGAAACTTTTTTTCTCTCAAAGACTAGCACAAAGATATTATCCTACAAGAGACTATAAACTCTCTGAATTAGAGAATGAAATGGAATATACTTGGGATGATTGGACATTTTATAATTATGCATTGTACTCACATGAATTTAGTGCCATACATGCTATGATTAGTTCAGTTGAATTAGAAGGAGAAGGCTATGAACTTTCGCTAGGACATAGCTATAAGCAGTATTTAAAAGAAGCAGGTAATAGTGTCGCAACCAACGATATTAATTTTGAGTTTGAATATAACATCAATCAAAGAGTCAGACTAAATGGTGGTTTTACCCATGATATTGAAGAGACTGAAAGTAAACAGTGGATACTTGGTGTGGGATACTTTAGAGATTGTTGGAGTGTTGATGTCTCTGTTAAACAAGAAACTAGAGCGTCATCATCTGGACCAGAAGAATTACGTACATTCTACTTACAATTGAACTTTGTTCCATTTGGTGCTCTAGGTACAGGAAATGCTGACTAATGTTATCACCTCTTGATGAGATTCAAATGGCACTAGATAAGTTAGAACTACCAACATTAATTCAAAAAGAAGATTTAAAGAAACAGTATCATTTTTTGGCTAAAAAAAACCATCCAGATGTGGGCGGTGATGCGGAAGTTATGGAGCAACTTAATTATGCCTATAAACTTTTGATGAAGTATATCGAAAGCTTTAGATATAGTTTTGATGAAGAAGAAGTTGCAAAACAATTTCCAGGAGCTGATTATGTCAACAGATTTAGACCCTAATACTTATTTTGTTGACCGTGCAGATGCTTCTCAACAATTGATTGATACGCTACCCTTAGAGTTGCTTTCTAACAATGAAACAGTCATCATAGGAGTGAGTGAAGGAGGCGTATACTTTGCAGATACAATTGCAAATAAAATTGATGCTCCGATGGACATACTCTTAACTGAGCCAATCTTAGCACCGAATAACCCTGAACTTGCCATTGCTATGATTTCAGAGACAGAAGAAGTGGTTATACATAAGGCATTGACTGATGCTTTTGATATCAATGAAGATTATGTCTATAGTGAAGCACACCGCAAATATGAAGATGAAGTACTCTCTTATGTATATAAATATCGCAAAGGGAAAGATTTGATTTCACTTCAAGGTAAATATGTTGTTTTGGCAGATGAATGTATAGAAACTGGTTTAACTATGATGGTTGCATTAAAGTCAGTCATAGAAAGAGGGGCTAAAAATATTTATATAGCAACCCCCATATTGGATGAAGCAGTGTATCAAAATTTGTTGACTATTTGTGATGGAGTCTTTTGCCCTCATAAAATACAAGACTATATTTCGATAGAATACTACTATAAAAATTTTGAGCCACTTAGCTTTGATGAAATAGAAGAGGTAGTTGAATCACAAATGAATAAACCCCACAAGGATAATAAAATAGATGAATGAACAAATTATAGAAATAAATATTAATAATCTTCAAGAGAAGTATACTTTCAACAAAGTTGCAAAACAAGCAAGTGGTGCTGTAATGTACTCTCAAGGAAATGCTGTATTGATAGCAGCAGTAGCAATAGATGAGAAGGCTGTAGATGCAGATTTCTTACCTTTAACTGTACAATATATGGAAAAATCATATGCGGCAGCAAAAATTCCTGGAGGGTTTATAAAAAGAGAGACAAAACCAGGTGATTTTGAGACATTAACATCTCGTATCGTAGACCGTTCATTGAGACCACTCTTTCCTAAAGGGTTTCATTATCCTGTGACAATTACAGTCATGGTGGTAAGTTCAGATGAAAATGTCGATATGCAAGTAGCAGCGCTTCATGCAGCTAATGCGGCACTTTTTGTTTCTGACATACCTGTAGCCACTGCAATTTCAGCTGTACGTGTGGGTACGGAGGGTGATAACCTTGTCATTAATCCAACATTAATCCAACAAGAAAAGAGTGAACTTGATTTACTTGTAGTAGGGTCTGGTAAAGATGTAGTCATGATAGAGATGCGTACATTGGCCAGTGAAGATGACAATGGGCAAAGAGCTAACGAATTTTCTGAGGATGCACTTGTAGATGTTATAGCAATGGCAGCAGAGAGTATTGACAAATCTACCGAAGCATTTGTTGAGGCGTTTACACCATTAGCTAGGGAAGTGCTAAACCTTGATTTAGCGGAAGATAAAGTAGACACAACACTCTATAGTTATATAGAATCTAATTATGCAGAAGATGTAGAAAAAGCTATTGCACATATGGCGAAATCAGAGCGTTCATCAGAGCTTAAAAAAATAAGAACAGCCATCTTAGCAGCCTTAGTATTAGAAGGTAAAGAATCAGATAAAGAATTGGTATCTAAAGTATTAGAACGTTATAAAACAACCGTAGTACGTTCCATGATACTTGATAAAAATATCCGTGCTGATGGTAGAGCTATGGATGAAGTACGTCCTATTAGTATTGAGACAAATTTATTGCCCTCAGTACATGGGTCATGTCTCTTTACGCGCGGACAAACGCAGGCACTTGTGACTGTCACACTAGGTGACAAAAAAGATTCACAAGCCTATGAATTGATTACAAAAAATAATCAGCAGTTTGAAAAGTTCATGGTACATTATAATTTTCCAGGTTATTCCGTAGGAGAAGCTAAGTTTATAGGTGCACCAGGTCGTAGAGAATTAGGACACGGTAATCTTGGTAAAAGAGCAATGGAACCTACTATCCCACTCAATTATGATGGAAGTATTCGTTTAGTATCTGAAATTTTAGAATCTAATGGTTCTTCCTCTATGGCAACCATTTGTGGTGGAGCATTGGCACTTCGTGCAGCAGAAATAGAAACAACTGATCTCGTAGCAGGTATTGCGATGGGACTAGTGACCGATGGTGATAAATATGCAGTACTGACTGATATCATGGGTCTAGAAGATCATGACGGAGATATGGACTTTAAGGTGGCAGGTACAAATACAGGTATTACGGCACTCCAAATGGATATTAAGCTTGGCGGATTAGAAATGGCTGTACTTAAAGACGCACTAACCAAAGCAAGTAAAGGTAAAAATCATATTTTAAAACTTATGGAAGATGCTGCTGAAAATATTGAAGCAAGTTCGGCTTTACCAAGTACAGAAAATTTCACTATTCACCCTTCTAAGATTGTAGATATTATCGGTAAAGCGGGTGCTACCATTCGTGAGATTATAGAAAAATTTGAAGTTAGTATTGATCTTGACCGTGATGTAGGTGGTGTTAAAGTATCAGGTGGAGATAAAGAAAGGGTAGCTGCAGCTAAAGCACATATTAAAAGTATTGCTTCTACACCAGTGAAAAAACAGATGGAATATAAAGTAGGTCAGAGCTATGATGGAAAAGTTAAACGTATTGTCGACTTTGGTCTGTTTGTAGAAATGCCAGATGGTTTTGATGCATTACTTCATATTTCTAAAGTAGCCAAAGAACGTGTAAATAACTTACAAGAACGTTATAGCGAAGGTGATGCAATTACTGTAGTAGTAATGGAACAAAAAGGTAAAAAAGTAGAATTGGCAACGCTTGATTTTTTAGCATAGTTTAACGCTACTTTAGTTATACTTTCGCGTTTATAAAAAGTGATTAGTAGGGAAACAGCTTGCATTTATGTGGTTGTTGGCAATGGCAACATTGTTTACGCTATCCGAACAGACTTTAAAGACAGTCAACGGGGACTTAAAGCCCATTAATTTAAAGGATATAAAATGAAAAAGTTTTTCTTACTTTTCTTAGCACTTGGTGCTGTTGCGTTTGCTGGTGAAGCAGATGGTGAATCTATGATTAAAGCATACTCAGTACTTGCTGCTGGTGTTGGTCTTGGTCTTGCTGCTCTTGGTGGAGCTGTTG
>JAYQWJ020000198.1:0-1559 GCA_035829175.2 Candidatus Albibeggiatoa psychrophila | reverse complement strand
CGTCCTAAATACTCAATTTCACCTTCTGGCAACCAACGGGCTAAATCTCCAGTTTTATATAATTTATTTTCTGTTGTAATAGCCAATGGTTCAATAGCTTGAGTCGATTTAGAATTTAATAAATGACTTATTTTCTGGATTAAATTTAAATCTTGCTCAAATTGTGGAATAATCAAGGTTTCAGCTTGTGCTAAAGGATTATCAATAAATTTCTCAGCCGACAATTCAGGACGGTTGTGATAGCCGCGTGCCACACCAATCCCAGCAATGTGCAATTCACCTGCAATCCCAATCGGCACAGGACGTAACTCATTGTCTAAAATATGAATTTTAATATTATTAATCGGTTTGCCAATCGGTACAGTATGACGTTTTTCATCAGGTTGACATTGCCAATACGTCACGTCCACCGCCGCCTCAGTCGGTCCATATAAATTATGTAATTCGACATTAGGAAATGCTTCAAAAAACTTATTTTGCAAATCCACAGGCAAGGCTTCACCACTACAAAACACTTGACGTAATGAGCTGCATTGGCTTAATCCATCAGTTTGTAGGAATAATTGCAACATTGATGGCACAAAATGCAAAGTAGTCACTTGTGCTTGCTGAATTAATTGGGCTAAATAAGCCGCATCTTTATGCCCTTCAGGTTTGGCAAATACCAATTTTGCACCCGTGAGCAATGCCCAAAATAATTCCCATACTGATACATCAAAACTAAACGGCGTTTTCTGTAAAATAACATCTTTTTCAGTGAGTTGATAAGCATCTTGCATCCACAATAAACGGTTACTAATCGCCAAATGTGGATTCATCGCACCTTTTGGCTTACCCGTTGAACCCGAGGTATAAATCATATATGCCAATTGATTAAGCTCAATAGGTAAATTTAGATTTTTACGGGCTTTTTTAGCAATTTTGTCCCAATCGCTATCTAAACACACAATTTGACTTTGATGCTCTGGCAATGTATCCAATAAATGTTGTTGGGTCAGTAATACAGGTGGCTGGGCATCTTGTAGCATAAATGCCACCCGATCAGCAGGATAGGTCGGATCTAACGGTACATACGCAGCTCCAGCTTTCAAAATCCCTAGCAAACCTATCATCATTTCTAATGAACGATCAACATAAATACCTACAAAATCCTCAGTTTGTACCCCTAAATCACGAAGATAATGTGCGAGCTGATTGGCTTTTGTATTCAACTGGTTATAAGTTAAATTTTGGTTTTCATAGATTGCCGCAATCGCATTCGGCGTGGCTTGTACTTGGCGTTCAACCAATTGATGTAAACAGGCATGAGGATATTCCTTGTCTGTGCTATTCCATGTAGTCAATTGATTTTGTTCTGTTTCTGTCGACAACATTGGAATGCTGACAGGCTGATCTTTATTTTCAAATAAATGACTTAAAGTTAAACTCAGATGCTCAAACAAACGTTCAATATCATTCAATAAAAACTGATTTTCATCATAAATAATACGAACAGACAAATTATCTTGATAAAGCGAGAAAACTAAAATTAAAGGAGTATTTGCATGTTCTGAAAATTG
>JAYQWJ020000197.1:0-6033 GCA_035829175.2 Candidatus Albibeggiatoa psychrophila | reverse complement strand
AAGTGCTTGCGGTATTCGTTGGGATTCTCCTTTATTTAACATTCAATGGCCACTTAAGCCAACGATAATGTCAGAAAGAGATAAGCAACTTGGTGATATGTTGTAGATTAAGAAAAAACAATGTCAACCCAAACATTATACGATAAAAATTTCTACGCATGAATTTGGCATTGTTAGATAAGTAGTTTTATTCATAATTTGAATAGGCAATATCGTGTGTACTAAAATGAAAAAATGTCCTCTTTGTAGTAATAATAATTTAATTTCAACTGTGCATCGTAATGATTTAATTGTGATGCAAAATTACGTTTATCGTTCAAAAAATGAGGCTTGTAACGCTCAAACTGGGAAATTTGAGCTAGTTATTTGTTCACATTGTGGATTTGTTCATAATATGAGTTTTGATGAAAAATTACTTCAATATGATGAAAATTATGATAATTCTGTGCCTTCCAAAGTTTTTGAAAAATATTATGAAGAGATAGCTACTTTTCTATATGATAACTTTTCTCTTGAAAATGGAACAGTAATAGACATAGGATGTGGCAAGGGAACTTTTTTAAAACATTTATGTGCAAAATATCCTACAGTAAAAGGCATAGGAATTGACCCCAGTTACGAAACGCATTCTTCTTTAAAAGATGATAAATTTCATAATATAGATTTTATTAAAGATTATTTCAAAGCAGAGCATGTAAAAGAATCTCCCTCTTTAGTTATTTGTCGCCATGTAATAGAACATATTTTTAATCCTACTCAGTTTTTAAAGAATATTTATTTTGCTTTAGAGAATTTTCAAGATGTGCCTATTTTTATAGAAGTACCTGATTTAGAGTGGATATTGGATGAAAATGCTTTTTGGGATTTTTGTTATGAGCATTGCAATTACTTTACTATCAAAAGTATAACTTACGCTTTGGAGCTATCAGGCTTTTCTGTAGGAAAAACTTTTAAATCGTTTGGTGAACAATATATTTGGGTGATAGCAACTAATGGCAATAAACAGTTTAAATTTGATACAGAAAGATATTGTGCTACAAGAGAGGCTTTTGAATTAGTTGAAAAATTAAAATATTATACAAAAAAAGAAAAAAATATTATTGAAAAAGCTAAATTTTCATTGAAACTTGTTACAACAAAACAAAACAAAACACAAACTAAAATTATTGTTTGGGGAATGGCTACAAAAGGTATCATTTTTGTTAATTTAGTAGATTTAAATAACAATTTAATTAATTATTGTGTTGATATAAACCCAAGTAAACAGAATTGTTTTGTACCTCATACTGGTCATAAGATTTGTCCGCCAGAAGATTTAATGCAAGAAAGCCAAAGTGACCTTGCTATAATTATTATGAATTTGAATTACTTTGATGAAATAAAGAGTTATTGTGAAAATTTACACTTGCTACCAGTCTATTTTGATGCACATTTTAATAAACTCATATAAATCATGAAAAAAGTCATCGTCACTGGTGCAACTGGTTTTATTGGGCAGCATACGCTTTTACCCTTAAAAGAAAGAGGGTTTGATGTTCACGCAATAACCTCCCAGCGATGTACCCCTAAATCTGATTTATATACTTGGCATTCTGTTGATTTGTTTACACCTCAAGCAATAGAAAATTTATTTAAAAAACTTCAACCAACTCATTTATTACACTTGGCATGGTACACTGAACACGGTAAATTTTGGACGGCATCAGAAAATTTCTCATGGATACAAGCAAGTATAGAATTATATAAACAATTTCACCTTGCTGGCGGTCAGAGAGTTGTGAGTACAGGAAGTTGTGTAGAATATGATTGGAGTTATGGGTATTGCTCTGAAACGGTTACGCCTACAAATCCAAAAAATCCGTATGGCATTTGTAAGCTTGCACTATCTCAATTAACTGAATCATATTGTCAATTGCATAATATTAGCCATGCTTGGGCTAGAATTTTTTTCTTGTATGGAGAACAAGAACCACCGACTCGTTTAGTTTCTTCAGTAATTCGTGCATTACTCAGTCAACAAGTTGCAAAATGTTCTCAAGGCGAGCAAATAAGAGATTTTTTACACGTACAAGATGTTGCAAATGCTTTGGTCACTTTGCTTGATAGTGACTTAACAGGCACAATCAATATCGGTTCAGGTCAACCTACAACAATAAAAACAATAGTTACAATGATTGCAGATAAAATTGGTGTACAAGAATTATTAGCACTTGGAACACTACCTTTACAACCTAACGAATCACCTTTAATCTTAGCAGATGTAACGCGCCTAAAAAATGAATTACATTGGCAGCCAGAGTATGATTTAAATAGTGGTTTAGAACGAACAATCAATTGGTGGAGTCAACATCTTGAAATTAATAATTGATACTAATGAGCAAAGTTTAACAATAGATGAAAACCAGACAGAACAAACTTTACCTCTTTATTCTAAAAAAGCATTTGAAATAATTTCTCAACAATGGTTAAAAGTAGGCTGGAATCAAAAACATCCTTATACATTTAGCTGGTTAGGCAGACCTATTATTCAAATACCAGAAGATATTCTACGCATACAGGAAGTAATTTATCGCATTAAACCCGATGTCATTATTGAAACAGGGATTGCACATGGCGGTTCATTGATTTTTTATGCAAGTTTATGTAAAGCAATGGATAAAGGTAAAGTGATTGGTGTTGATGTAGAAATACGTCCGCATAACCGCCAAGCAATTGAAGCTCATGAATTATTTTCTTATATCACATTGCTTGAAGGGAGTTCTATTGCAAAAGAGATTATTCAGCAAGTTGAGGAGTCTATTACCCCTTCTGAAACTGTTTTAGTTATTCTTGATTCTAATCATACAAAGTCGCATGTACTAGCAGAATTAGATGCTTATCATCATTTGGTTTCAAAAGATTCGTATATTGTTGCGACCGATGGCAGTATGCAATTTTTATATGACGTGCCTCGTGGAAAATCTGAGTGGCAACAAGATAACCCTTTAGAAGCTGCATTGATTTTTGTTAAAACACATCCAGAATTTGAGATTGAGCAACCAGCATGGCTTTTTAATGAAAGTGATTTAACAGAAAATATTACGCATTGGCCAAGTGCCTATTTGAAACGGATAAAATAAAGGATACCTTTAAATGCTACCTAAAAGAAAAGTTGATATTATTTTACCTAACTATAATTATGCTCATTTTTTAGAGGAAGCTTTGCAATATATTTCAAACCAAACATTTACTGATTTTAATTTATTGATTTTAGATAATGGCTCGACTGATAGTAGTCATGATATTATTAGAGCGTGGCAGAAAAAAGACGACAGAATTACATTTATCATTAATGAAAGTAATTTAGGGGTAATGGGTTCTTTGTTTAAGGGATATAAATTAGCCAATTCTAAATATCACATGCATTTACCAGCAGATGATCGCATTGAACCTGATTATTTAAAAACTACTGTTGAAGCATTGGACAATAATCCTGAAGCGGCTGTTGCTTATACCACCTCAAATATGGTTTCTATTGATGCCAATATGAATATCGTAGGGCAAAATCAACGTTATGTGCCACATTACGAAAGTGGGCTATATAATGAATTAATTTATTTGCTTATTCATAGTCATGCGACAGATTATCAATTAGTACGCAAAGCTTATGCTGATGAGTTTGGTAGTTGGGAAGGTTGTTGGAATGAGGGGAGCGGACTTTATCATAAAATATCATCTAAATACCCGTTTTATTATATCAAAACTGAAAAATCTCTGATTTGGTCTTTTAAGCACACTGCCCAAGTCTCTAAACAGTGGAATAAAAATGGGATTTACTTTCAAAATTTTGTAAATAACTATGATTATATTTTTAAGAATGAATTATTTCCAATGCCCATTAAATTATTAGCTAAAGCAATAGAGTACGCACGTTTTACAGGGCAGCCTCTCGCTAAAATTGCTGAAATGATGCTAAACACGAGAGATGGTGTGTTTAGAAATGGTATTTTACCTGTTGCTAATGAATTTTTATATCTTGTTGCTGACTTGATTTTATCTCAGTTTCATATTAGAAATAATCCTAATGCCTTACAACAAAATGCAACTTATGGTACAGTTAATGACGCAGTACAAATATTAGGTTTTTTATTACAAAAACAACAATATGAAAAAGCGCAAAAATTACTTGATTATCATCATGTATCAATAAATTGAAACTTAATCAATATCCCACATCCTTTTTTAACTATTTGATATCTAAAATTAAACCTTAACAAATCACATAACAACAACTTATATAACGAGGGCGCGGAAGGTAGATTTATTTTCTAATCTGTGATTTTTCTTAACAGAAACCGTTGCGCTTTGCCAAGATCATGGATAACCTTGATGTCTTTAAATTTAGTAGCTAACAAGGCTTCTTGCCCTTGATTTTTTCGAACATCTAAAATCAAAATACCATTTTCAGACATGTTTTCATATACCAATTCAAGGTAGGTAGAAACAGGATAGTGAAATCCCCAAGAAATAAGAGAAATAACGAAATCAAACAATTCAGTAGGAAATGGGTTGTTATCTATATCTACAATATCGATCTGTGTACTTACATCATTCATCCGCAGAAAAAGCTGAGCTAAATCGAGAGAGTTATAATGTGCTGCTTCGTCTTCAAAATTATAGTAAATTTTAGAAAAGCCATTCTTGTCTAATAGGGTTATACTTTCCAAAGCAGAACTAGATTGAGAATTTTTATAATGTTTATCTAGTAACGCATCAATTCCAGCAATGCCACATCCAATATCAAGAATCTTAGTCACCTTCTGCGGTAAATAAGGCTTCAAAGTTTCAAATTCAGAAAGCATATCATCATAATAAATTTTACCGAGAATTGCATTGTTGATAGCTGGGTAAAACTTGTGAAACTTAATAGTATCATTTTCCCTTGATAATACCTGAGCTATTTGTGTTGGGTAGGTTGTACGTTGTAAAAGAATATATTGCTCAGCTTGTGGTGGTACTAGAAAAAAATTGTTGCTCATATCATAAGTGCTAGCATTAGTAGCAATTACCTTGTTGCGTACTTCCAAATATTTAGCGTTCTGATGTTTCCTAGGACCTTTCCCAGCCCAAATACAAGAATTATCATCAAATTCCCAATCAGCATATTTGACAGAAATGTCTCTAATCAAAACACCTGATACATTCTGATAAGCCTGATAGAAACTGACCTGATCCAAATACCAATAAGCCTTACCCGTTGTAATCGCGTTAGCTATCAGTTGTGAAAAATAATTCAAAAACGAAAAAGTAGCTTGTGTAGGTTTAAAAAACACTGTACTTGTCAAAAATTTGAATTGTACTTGTTCCACATGTAATCGTGTTCTTAATGCAATATCAGCATCACTCATTTCATCATTTAGATTATTTATAGGATTAATAATTAGACTATCAGCATCTAAAGATAAGATAGGTATCTTAAAGTGGGATATTAATTGAGTTAATCGAATAAATCGAACACAAGAACAATAAACGGCTTGACTATTTTTATCTTCAAAGTTTACTCCCTCATAAGACCAAGTAACGAAAGTGTTTTTTAGTTCTTTTTTTAGCTCTTGTATTTTATCCATGACATTTTTATCATCACCAAAAATATGAAAATGTAACGAATGATTGGGAGAATGTATATCGAGTGAATAAGCTAATACAGTTGCATGTTCATGAAAATAAGAGGGGTCACAAGCTATAAACAATTGTATACCTTGCATTCCAAGTTGTTGCTCTTGTGTTACTGATAATTGTGGTAATTGCATATTTCTTGGCTCGGGATTACCATTGTTATTTATTCAACTATTTTAACATAAATATATTTTAATGTGATTGTCCTGCTCAATCTATTCATAATAATGCGTGATTGGTTTCATATAGCTCGCTACCAAGCTCAGCTTGGTAGTGTATGTTCAAGAAGCTCTGCTTCGAGAGTGAATTTGCACAGAATCCACACGAGTAAATATAGCTTGCCAAGCTGCCTCAATACAAGTGTGAAAATAGTGATAT
>JAYQWJ020000196.1:0-3094 GCA_035829175.2 Candidatus Albibeggiatoa psychrophila | reverse complement strand
AAGTGGATTTTGCACCAGAAGATTACAAAAAATTCTCTCAATTCATGATAGCTTGCCAACGTTTATTGATAGGCTTTTTTGCTGATTTTCATTATCAATTATTTCATGATATGCCACCAAAATTCTCCAGTTATTTATCGGAACTCTATGATAGTTTTCCAGATGACGAAACCCGTCAATTGATGTTTGACCACTTTATGAAAAGTCATGATGCAACCTTTACAGCGACAACAGAAATCATTGAAAAAGATTATTTTCTGCCTGATTTTAAATTGCAATTGGCTGAAGGTTTGGCGACTTTATCTGATAAATCATGGGCTGAAAAACAGTTGATTGCCTGTATGAAAAGTTGGTTAGACTTACGAATAATGAATGTTTCTACGTCGGATGATGTTAGAGAATTAAAAAACACTGTGCAAGATTTGAGTGTATTTGAAGATAATGTGTTTTTATCTAAATTGGACGCAGTAAAACAACAAATTCAAGCTATGTAAGGGAGATAAAGCTATGACAGAGGCAAATTTGGAACAAGCTCTTGAGGAATTGAAAACAACTCAAGATACTTTGCAGGCTCAACAGCAAGAAATTGAAGCACTAAAAACAAAGTTGTTGTACCTCACTGAAACTGAAATTGTTAAAACTCGTGCTGAATTGGCTGCCAATCAGAAAAATTTAGGTGACTTGACTGATACGCATAGCACTACTAAAAGAATATTAGATAATGTAGGTAATGAAGTAACGCAAATTCAAAAGCATGTGCAAGATACTTTAGAACAAGAGGTTACAGCAACAAAAACATTGATTCAGCAAACGCAAAAAGAGGCTGAAAACTTATTGGTCGGTGCTGTTATGGCTTTTGCGATGCCTGAAGCTCCAGAGGGTTGGTTTGCATGTAATGGTGAAGAAATTAGTCGTACTGAATATGCTCGGTTGTTTGAAAGAATTGGAATTGTTTTTGGTGAAGGTGATGGCGAGACAACATTTAACTTACCTGATTTAAGAGGTCTATTTGTTCGAGGTTGGGATAATGCAGGTCAAATTGATCTCGAAAGAGAATTTGCTACTGGACAGTATGACCAAATACAAACTCATAATCATGAGGGAATAACAAATTCTTCTGGTAGTCATAATCATAATTTAACTTGTGCAGATAGTGATGATGTTGAGGGAGTAGGAAAAGGAGCGGCTCTTATATATGCTTACTGGGGCGTGAAAAAGCGTGACGTAGAACATCATATAAATTACATTAGCGATAGTGGTTCGCATACACATAACCTAGTAATTGGAGAGCCTACAAAATTTAATTCAGAATATCCTAGACATGGCAATGAAACCCGTCCTAAAAACATTGCCTTACTCTACTGTATTAAGTATTGAGAAAAATAGATGCCAAAAATATACACTTATCTTGGGATTATCATCTTATTTTATAGCAATGAACATGAGCCTATTCACGTCCATGGAAAATATCAAGGTAATGAATCCAAAGCCGAGATAATCATAGAAGATGGCGAAGATATAAATAGGAGAGTTTAATGATTGCAGACAATCAAATTATTGAAATAGAAAATGTCACACATGTTGGTGATTATAAATTAAAATTAGTTTTTAACGATAAAACAAAACGTATTGTTGATTTTTACCCATTTCTTTCTTCTTCACTCAACCCTTTAATTAGAAAGTACCTTAATATCAAAGAATTTCTCAATTTTTCAATAAATGAAGGTGATTTAGAATGGAATGATTATGATTTATGTTTTCCAATTGCTGATTTGTATGAAAACAGAATCATACATGAATAAAAAGGAATAATATTTATGTTAACTTTAGACACGCCAAATTTACAAAAAGAAACCATTGCTTTGCTTGAAAGTAGTAAATCATTTTTATCTAAAATTACTGGAACACAAAACTGTGTACAGCAAATAGAAAAACAACAAGAACTGGTTGAAACATTAGAATTGCGTATGAGCGTGATTGCACCAATGAAGGCTGGTAAATCTACTATTATCAATGCTATTGTTGGACAAGAATTAGTCCCAAGCCATAGTTTTGCGATGACGACACTACCAACAGAACTGGTTATCAATAATCAACTAACAGTACCAGAACTACATATTCCAGAATCAACAACTCAAATATTGACTCATTTAATCCAGCAAATTCAACAAAAAATCGAGCAACAAGGTATTGAATGGGCTTATGAACAAACCAAAACTTATGATCATTTAAAAGATTTGGTCACTGAACTTGCTCAAGGAGTAACAATTCATGCTCATATCACTGGTTACATCAATATTCAAAAACAACTAGAAAAACTAAACCATATTAGCCGTTTGGCAACTAGATTAACACCTGAAAATGATTGGGCTATTTCCGATTTACCACGTATTGAAACACCTTGCTATTCGCCCATTTTCTCATCATTACCAAAGAGTCAACTTATTATTGTTGATACACCAGGTCCAAATGAAGCAGGAGACAATCATAAATTATCTGACACTGTGATTTCTCAGATTCAAAAAAGTGCAATTGTTCTATTTGTTTTAGATTACACAAATCTACACACTAAAGCAGAAGAAGAAATCAACAAAGAAGTGCAAAAAATTATCGAACTACGAGGTAAAGAAAATTTATTCGTATTGGTAAACAAAGTAGATGAACGCAGTAAAAGTGAAAAATCTTTGTCTACAGAGCAAGTTAAAAATTTTGTTGTGGCTGAGTTTGGCGTGGAAAAACAACATATTTTTGAAATTTCAGCTCTAAAAGCATTTGATGCAAATCTATTTTTGCAAGGTATTACTGGTTTTAACGAATTTGGACAAAAACTCTATGAAAATGGATGGCAACGGCTGAAAACAGTGACCACAGAAAAAGACCTTGAGCAAGATGCAGAACAAATGTGGGAAGATGCGGGTTTTACAATATTTTTGCATGAAGTTATCTATAAATTAACAACTAGCAGCACTCATGAATGTATGAGAACAGCAATTAAGACCGCTAAAAACTGCATGGAACAGTTATCTTTTTATCCAAAATAAGAGGCACAAGCCGCAGCCCATGCCTCTCAGTTTAGCAAAAACTATCCAACCCA
>JAYQWJ020000195.1:0-2649 GCA_035829175.2 Candidatus Albibeggiatoa psychrophila | reverse complement strand
CAGCATCCAATTGACTTGGATCATTGCCGCCTGCTTGTGCCATGTCAGGACGACCGCCACCTTTACCGCCGACTTGTTTTGCAACATGATTGACCAATTCACCCGCTTTGACTCTGTCCGTTGCATCTTTAGTCACACCCGCAACAATCGAAATCTTTTCACCTTTGACCGTGGTTAATACAATCGCAGCCGTGCCGAGTTTGTTTTTCAATTGATCTAAAGTATCGCGTAATTGCTTGACTTCAATGCCTTCTACATTCGCAGCAAGCACTTTAATTCCACTGACATCAACCGCTTGACTGCCTAAATCATCACCTTGGCTGCTGGCGAGTTTGGCTTTTAAGCGTTCTAATTCTTTCTCGGTATTGCGATTGTGTTCTAATAATTGCTGTACCCGTTCTTCCAACTGACTTGGCGCGGTTTTAAGTAAACCCGACACCGATTGTAAAGTCTGTTCTGCATTTAAAACCCATTCCAAAGCCTTTTGACCTGTCACTGCCTCAAGCCGACGCACGCCCGCAGCAATCCCTGTTTCCGCAGTCACTTTGCATAAACCAATATCGCCCGTATTTCGCACATGTGTACCGCCACATAATTCAACGGAAAAATTATCTTGTCCCATTGATAATACACGGACTTTCTTATCATATTTTTCGCCAAACAATGCCATTGCGCCACTTTGCATCGCTTCTTCTAAATCCATCAATTGAGTTGAAACCCCACTGTTGAATAAGATTTGTTGATTGACAATTTGCTCTACTTGGCGGATTTGGTCGGCAGTCATTGGCTCAAAATGCACGAAGTCAAAACGCAAATGTTCTGGATCAACTAATGAGCCTTTTTGTTTTACATGATCGCCCAACACTTCACGTAATGCGGCATGTAATAAATGGGTTGCAGAGTGATGACGCGCCGTCGCTTGACGTTGTTGGGTATCAATTTCAGCGGTTAAACTTGCGCCGACTTTTAAATTTCCTTGAGAAAGTTGCCCCAAATGCACAAATGCTGAACCGACTTTTTGCGTATCCGTGACTTCAAAACAGGCATCACTAAATTGCAAATGACCTGAATCACCGACTTGACCGCCTGACTCGGCATAAAATGGAGTTTGGTCTAAAATGACACGCGCTTGTTGATTTGGCTGCAATTGTTCCACCGCTTGACCATCGGCATATAAAGCTAATACTTTGGCTTCACCTGCAATTTGTTCATAACCTGTGAAATCGGTTTCATACGCTAAATTCTCGTCTTGTTCCCAATCACCTGCAAATTTACTGGCGGCTCGGGCGCGTTGGCGTTGGGCTTCCATTTCGGTTTCAAAGCCTGCCATGTCTAAGTTTAAATTGCGTTCGCGAGCAATATCATTGGTCAAATCAACAGGGAATCCATAAGTATCATAGAGTTTGAAAATGGTTGCGCCATCGATTTCCGCGCCATTTAATCCTGCAATCGCCTGTTCTAATAGCTTCATGCCTTGGTCTAAAGTTTCGGCAAAACGCTGTTCTTCTTGTTTTAAAATCCGTGCGGCTAAGGCTTTTGATTCACGTAATTCGGGATAGGCTTCACCCATTTGCTCATCTAAGGCATCGACTAATTTGTAGAAAAACGCATCACGAATCTCCAATTTATGCCCATGACGAATCGCACGACGAATAATGCGCCGCAACACATAACCACGCCCCTCGTTAGAAGGCACAACCCCATCAATAATCAAAAATGCACAAGCCCGAATATGATCCGCAATCACGCGCAATGAGTTGTTTTTATAGTCATGATTATCGGCGAGATTTCCGACTGCTTTAAGTAAGGCTTGAAATAAATCAATTTCGTAATTGCTGTGTACGCCTTGCAATACCGCTGATAAACGCTCTAAACCCATGCCTGTATCAACGGACGGTTTTGGCAATGGGGTTAATGTGCCGCTGGCATCACGGTTGTATTGCATAAATACCAAATTCCAGATTTCGATATAGCGATCGCCATCTTCCTCAGGTGTACCGGGAGGCCCTCCCGCAACATGTTCGCCGTGATCGTAGAAAATCTCAGTGCAAGGTCCACAAGGGCCAGTATCCCCCATCATCCAAAAGTTATCTTTTTTGCCACAACGCGATAAACGATTAGGATCGATGCCAATATGTTTAATCCATAAATCTTCAGCTTCTTGGTCTTCTTCGTATACTGTGACCCAGAGTTTTTCTTTAGGGATTTTTAAAACTTCTGTAATGAAATCCCATGCAAATTCAATCGCTTCTTGTTTAAAATAATCACCAAAACTAAAATTACCCAACATTTCAAAAAAGGTATGATGCCGCGCGGTATAACCGACATTTTCTAAGTCATTGTGTTTACCGCCAGCACGCACACAGCGTTGACAGGAGGTTGCACGCACATAGTCACGCGGCTCTAGCCCTAAAAAGGTTTCTTTAAATTGCACCATGCCCGCATTGGTAAATAATAGTGTCGGGTCATTGGCAGGCACAAGCGGACTACTTTTGATAATAGTATGTTGTTTTGATTGGAAATAATCTAAAAAGGCTTTTCTAATATCGGCGACGTTCGTAATCATAGTATTATTCAATTCACAAAAAGAGGGAGACTATAAGTTATTCTAATGGATTTAGACGATTTTTACGATTTTTGATTTGAAAT
>JAYQWJ020000194.1:0-12400 GCA_035829175.2 Candidatus Albibeggiatoa psychrophila | reverse complement strand
GTTAGATTTATAGGGTAATCGCATTATAAATATGGCATGATTTTTAATTTATCATAGAGCCAACAAGTAATGTAGCGATTGGCTATTTCAACTTTTTCCGTAAGCTATACAATATTAACGCGCTTATTGTCGCCATCGTCCATTGAAAAAACAAAACAAATCGTTCAAAAAAGACGGGCTTTAGTTCAGGTTCAAACGGAAAAGGTATTAGCGCAATTAGAAAAATGATATTAAGTCCTCCTAATATTGCTGCGGTCATTTTCAACGCCCAGCTTTTCCCTAAAACATGTCCAACCAGTTGAGTTGTGAAAAAGGCAAGTGCAACCAGTCTTAAAAATAAATAATCACCTAGCAAGAGCTTTTGTGTTGCAATCACGACCAATGAGAGATAACACAGGATAAAAAATAGATTGGCTAGTTTTAAAAAAATCGTTATCAGTGACATGGTAGGCAATCCTGCGAAGAGTGGTGCTTTAATGAATATTTTTATTATATTATTGATTCATATTACGCAGTCATTATCGATTTGTAAATTTTTAAATTCAAAAAAAGCTTGCTAGACAGTATTGATCTAAGAAAATTCTTGTATTCAAAATCAGTTATTTATAATGTCAGCCCAAACATCAACGCATTTTCACGCCCATTTTTCGCTGGATAATAATTGCGTCTGACCCCAATTTGATTAAAGCCGATGCTGTCATATAAACGAATGGCCGCTTTATTTGATGGACGGACTTCTAATAAAACCTCTTCCACCACTTTGCTCCTAGCCACATCCAGTAGATAATTCAACAAAATACGCCCATAACCACAATTTTGATAATCGGGATGTATGCAAATATTTAATACATGGGCTTCCAGTGGATGCGCGATAAGCATCAAAGCATAACCAAGTAAAATATTATTATTTTCAAGTATATAATTATGATAATTCTTCTTAAAACAATCTTGAAAAATGCGCTGTGTCCACGGAAAAGGATACGCAACTGATTCAATCAGCATCACATCAGTTAAATCCGCTTCTAACATTGGACGTAAAACTAATTCGGGTTGGGCTAAAACTGCACTCATAAACCGTATTCTGTCATAATTTGTTTAATTAATTGTAAATCTTCCCATGCCTTACGCTTTTGTAAATTACTACGCAGCAAATAAGCAGGATGATAAGTTGCGAGCGCTCTGACTCCAGTGTCTGCATAAGATAATGTTTGTTTTCGACTCTGATTGCGCAAAACTCCCATAGCCTTGTCATTTTCCAATAAAAAGGTTGCAGCAATGCGCCCTAATGCAATAATCACTTTGGGTTGAATTAAAGCAATTTGGCGTTTTAAAAACGGGGTACAACACAACTTTTCTTCAGCAATAGGATTACGATTTTCTGGTGGACGACATTTTAAAATATTTGCAATATAAATATCTTCACGTTGCAACTGAATCGCAAACAACATTCTATTCAATAATTGCCCCGCGCGTCCAACAAAAGGTTCTCCCTGAATATCTTCATCACTTCCCGGTGCTTCACCAATAAACAAAATATCAGCTTTCGGATTGCCTACTCCAAATACGGTTTGCGTCCGACTTTTATGCAACGCACACGCCGTACATTGCGCCACTTGCTGCTGTAATTCATCCCATCCAACATGCTCAAGCTGTGAAGGTTTTGGTGCTGATACTTCGGGTGTAATCGGTTTAGATTTTGGTTTTAAATGTTGTCTTGCTGCGACAGGCATTGAGGATTTAACCGCTGACACAACAGAAGATTTAGGTTCTACGTGCTCAATAATCAGCTCACGTCTTACCCAAATATCAATCTCCATTGTGCGCAAATAATTTTGCTGTAAATCGTTCAACATATCACTGTCTCATTTAGCAGAACGCTAGTTTAACATATTGGCTAAAATTTAGGATTCATGGCGTTTACCTAGTTTTTGGGTAATTCGGTCTAAAATGATCGCTAAAATCACAATTGCAATCCCCGCCTCAAAACCTTTTCCCGGTTGTAAACGTTGAATAGCTACCCACACTTCACGCCCTAAGCCGCCTGCACCAATCATCGCCGCAATTACAACCATCGACAGCGCGAGCATAATCGTCTGATTAATTCCTGCCATTATCGTTGGTATTGCAAGGGGTAATTGTAATTTAAATAATTTTTGTGCTTTGGTTGAGCCAAATGCGTCGGCGGCTTCAATCAATTCTTCAGGCACTTGACGAATCCCCAAACAAGTTAAACGTATCGATGGCGGCATGGAAAATACGATTGTTGCGAAAATTGCCGAGGCTGCACCAAGTCCGAAAAATGGAATTGCGGGGATTAAGTATACAAAAGCAGGCATCGTTTGCATAAAATCCAAAATCGGCATCATAATACGATAAAATGTTTTTGATAATGCAGCTAAAATACCCAGCGGGATGGCAATTGAAATTGATAATAACGTAGCAAAAATGACAAGTATCAAGGTTTCGATCATCGGTTCCCATAGCTGTAAATTCCATACTAAACTTAAACCAAATAAACCAAATAAACCAATACCACGTCCTGCAATACGCCATGCTAACATGCTAAATACAATGATAATAAGCCAAGGTGGCAATGCAAGTAAATGCTCAATAATAAAATCAAGGCTGTTTTCTGTTATATCGCTGATAGCTTTGGTGAGAAACGCAATATGGTGTTTTAAAAACCCAAGTCCGTCATCAATCCACACATCTAATGGTAATTTAGGCAGTTCAGGAAACTCCATTTTGTGTATCCCCTTGTTTGTCCAGCATGTTTAGCACTTTGCTTATATCTATATTTTCAACAAATCGTGCTACATATTGATCAGCAGGCTCAGTCACAATTTGTTTCGGTGTGCCTATTTGCACCACTTGCCCATCTTTCATTAATATAATACGGTCGCCAATGCGCAAGGCTTCATCTAAATCATGGGTAATAAATACGATGGTTTTATGCACACCTTGTTGTAAAGTAATCAATTCTTGCTGCATATCACGTCGAATCAAGGGATCTAAAGCACTAAATGCTTCGTCCATCAATAAAATATCAGGCTCAATTGCTAATGCTCGCGCCAAGCCAACCCGTTGCTGCATTCCACCACTGAGTTGATGCGGTTTTGCCTGTTCCCAGCCATCCAAACCCACCATCTTTAAAATCTCAAGTGCTTTTTGTTCACGAGTCGCCTTGTCAATTTTCTGAATTTCTAAACCATAAGCGGCATTTTGCAAAATAGTGCGGTGTGGAAATAAGGCAAAATGTTGGAACACCATCCCAAATTTACGCCGTCGAAGCTCTAATAATTGTTTGGTTGGAATATGCGTAATATCTTGATTATCAATTAATATTTCACCAGAAGTTGGTTCGATGAGACGATTGATACAACGAATAAGCGTAGATTTTCCACTACCGCTGAGTCCCATAATAACCAGAATTTCACCCTGTTTTACATCAAAACAAACGTTAGCTAAACCAACGGCTTGCCCTGTTTGATTAAAAATATCATCTTTATTCATACCTTGGTGGAGTAAATCAAGTGCACGCTTGGGATGTTTGCCAAATATTTTGGAAAGATTTCGAACTTGGATTTTTGACATCAATCTGCTGATGGTTTGAATGAGGTTTGAATTCTAACGGATTGAATTTAGAAAGGCGAGTCTTGCAGAATATCACGACTTAAAAATACTAATTATCTAATATTACAAACCTATTCAGCTTATCAGCTATCTATCGGATGACTCATGATGTTTTAATATCCACTCAATCTCAGCTAATAACTCAGCTTGATGATAAGTTTCCTTCATAAATACATTTTCAACACATTGATTTAACATTGTTAATTCTGACTTATTGACTTCTTTTCCAGTTAAGATAATAACAGGAATCGACCACCATTTAGGGTTAGTGCGCAAATGTCCAATAAGTTCAAACCCATCCATTTCAGGCATTAGCAAATCGGACAAAATAAAATCAGGAGTATGCTGGTCTAAAAGGTCTAGTGCTTGTACGCCATTATCGGCTTCTAACACATGCCAACCAGAATATTCCAAAGCACCGACTAATGCCTCTTTTGTGACCGAATCATCATCGACAATCAGAATTTGTGGAATATGATAACTGCCCTTAGATTCAGGCTGTGATTGATAACGCGATAACATATTATCTAATTGTGACTTTTCAATAGGTTTTACTAAATAATCTGCTGCGCCCAAAGCATATCCAAAACGACGATTTTCAACCATAGATGTGACAATGACGGGAATATGAGCCAATTTTTCATCTGTTTTTAGTTTAGACAATACGGTCCAACCATCCATGTCAGGCATTTGAATATCTAAAGTAATCGCATAAGGTTGTAGCTGTTTAGCCAAGCTTAAGCCTTGCTCACTGCTATGCGCGACATGCACCTCGTAATTTAAACTGTGCAAATGTTCTGATAACAATTCACAAGTTATGGGATCATCATCAATCACCAAAATTTGATTGTTTTCACCCGCGAGTGGAATTTGTGATAAATCGCCTAAAATGGGCGTGCCGATATTGGTTGGAATCCTAATCGTAAACTCACTGCCTTGACCATAATGACTTTTTGCCTCAATCGTGCCGTTCATCATTTCAGCAAAACGCTTGGTAATGCTAAGCCCTAATCCTGTACCACCATATTTCCGAGTAGTAGATTTATCGGCTTGCGTAAACGGGTCAAATAGCTTTTTAAGCTGCGGGTCTGTCATACCAATCCCTTGATCTGAAACAGTAATATTAACCCAGCCTTTTTCCTGTTCATCAATTTCCATTTGGGTGCTTAAATGAATTGTGCCTTGTTCGGTAAATTTAGATGCATTACTCAGCAAATTAAATAACATTTGGCGTAACTTAGTTAAATCGGCATGAATCTCGTTCATACGCTTGTCTAATTTCACTTTTAAGCAATTATTTTTATTTTGTATTAAAGGCTCAACCGTCACCACCACTTCATTGATTAAATTGTTTAAATTAAAGGTTTCTTGATATAATTCCATTTTACCTGCTTCAATTTTAGAAATATCCAAGATTTCATTAATTAAATTAAGCAGATGTTTGCCAGAAGAATGAATTTTTTTAATATCAGATTCGTACTCAACTAAAGCCTCATTATCAGCCATATCCTCCTGTATCATTTCGCTATAACCAATAATCGCATTCATCGGTGTGCGCAGTTCATGGCTCATATTGGCAACAAACTGGCTTTTGGCGGCATTGGCTTCTTCCAGTTTTTGCATTTTATCTTGTAAAGAGTGCGCCATACTATTAAACCCATCAATTAACAAGTTGATTTCACTTATTTTACTTTTTGGCCAGTCAATTGTATCCAATTTCATAGATTGATTTGAAAGCTGGGTTGTGATGACGGATAACCGCTCTAAAGAACGGACGATTTTCTGACTTAAAAAACGTGAAAGCAGAATTGTTGCTAATAGAACAGCCAACATAATGGCAAGATTTTGAATGTAAAGTTCATATAAATTAGCATTATACGGCGCAAGAGGCAGTTCGATAATCAACTCCCAACCCAATGAATTATTTAAATGGATTCGGTAAATATAAATACCATTCTTCCATTGAGTCATCGGGGTTTTATCTTTAACGTCAGGTATCCAAAATGTAGTTTTATTATCAACTACTTGCTGCGTACCTGTTTCATGACGAGTAAAAGCTTGAGATGGTTTTTGGGTTGTATCTGAACTCGCAATTACTTTGCCTTTTCTATCCAATAAAGTTAATACTAAATCGGTGTCTTCGGACTTATTAAGCAAGTGTTGTTCTAAACGTTGTAAATTTACTTCACCTTGTACATAGCCATACAACGCCTGTTTTTTGATAATTGGAACACTAATCGTTAAAACAGGTTTTGGTGTGCCAATTCGTCCTATAAATACATCAGAAATAACAGGCTGCATACTGGTAAGTAATTGGGCAAAATAAGGCTGTTCGTAAAAATTCATGCCGCGCCAAGAATGCCCTTTATCAGTTAAAAACGGTGCAGTATTTATGACAGTTGCCGTAGCATCTGCTACATAGACATGCAATAAATTAGGGCTACCTTTATAAGTCATTTTGGTCATGGTTTGTAACGCATCATAACGACTAAAGCCTAAAGTATTCACTTGTTCTGCTAAGGCTTTTAGTCTATACATTTCGTTGTCAAACCATTGATTTACCATGGAAACAATATTGTGATTTGCTGTATTGTGTAAACGGGTCAAAACTTGGTTTTTTAAATCGTGAGTGCTGTAAAAAGTTTGAAAAGTAATTAAGCCTATCGAAACTGTTAACACTAAGCCTGCAAGTGCATGATATAAAGCTTGTTGGAATAAAATGCTATTAGAGCTATCAATTTTAAGGTATTTTTTACCATAAGGTGTGTATGCGATAATCATACTAGCCCACAGTGCGTTAAACATACCATTGACACCTTGCTTAAACGCGACCAGATAGACCGTTTGATAATCCATTTGCAGCATAAAGCCGTAAAATAACCATACCAAAGGTATACCGATAAAAACCCAAAATAGCGTGTCATACCAGACTAAATTACGTCTTTCAGGTTTGGTATTTTGCAACAACCAGCTTACCCATATTGCCTCCAATACAAAAATGACCAAAGCATAAGAGTGTCCCCAAAGGAATACAGTGGAACTATGGATAATGATTGCGGCTAAAATGCCTTCGCGCAGACGATAACGATTTAAAATAATCATGACCGCAATGCTGCCAAACATGAAATCAATTCCAAATAACAGCGGAATATGAAATATATTGCCCAGCACACCTAAGAGTATTAGCACAACATACATCATGTAATCTTGTATGACTTTTGCCATGAAACAGTCCCTAAATGATCGGTTAACAACTCTAATGAGTGTTAAAAATAGCTAATCTAAACTAGTCAGCACATCGTATACCAGCTTGTGACGTGATGACATTCTATCGTAATGCTTTAATGCTATTCTGCTGGGTGAAAAGTAAGATAGATTTACATCGTCAACGGCTCATACCAGCATAGTTGATGAGTTAATGATGGTTTGCCCAGCTCGTGCCTAAACTAGAGTACAATGTTTAGATTCAATTAACCGCCAATTTTTTGGCAACACCTCTGTGTATTTTACTAAGGGCAATCGGTTTTTATGACACAGCAATTTGAATCTTGGGGGCGTTTTCCCCGCGTATCGCAAACAATTAAAACTATACGATGGCGACATGAAATTCTACCTCTTGACAATAAATCCAATATCTTGCCTTATGGTCTTGGTCGAAGTTATGGCGATGTATGTTTAAATGATAATGGATTATTATTACATACTCGTCAACTGAATCATTTTATTAATTTTGATCAGAATACAGGTTTATTACGCTGTGAAGCGGGTGTCAGCTTTGCGGAAATTTTACAACATTTTGTGCCAAGAGGCTGGTTTTTACCGACAACTCCGGGAACGAAATTTGTAACCGTGGGCGGCGCAATTGCGAATGATGTGCATGGGAAAAATCACCATCGTGCGGGTACGTTTGGACGACATGTCACCCAATTTGAGCTAGTCACCTCTGACGGTCAACATCATTTATGCTCACCACAAAATAAAACCGAATATTACAATGCAACAATTGGTGGCTTAGGTTTGACAGGTTTGATTACATGGGCAGAATTTCATTTGCGTCCGATTCATCATCGCGCGATTCATCAACAAACCGTGAAATTTGCAAATTTAGAAGACTTTTTTCAATTATCCGCAGAATCAGATGAAAAATACGAATATACGATGGCGTGGGTTGATTGTCTTGCTCAAGGTGATAATGTGGGACGAGGGATTTTCTTTCGCGGCAATCACGTAACAGAAGATGAATTAGCCGAACTACCACCGAATTGGAAACCGCCATTGATGCAAAAGTTGCCCGAAGCAATGCGTACCATGCCAATTAATTTACCCAGTTTTGCTTTAAACTCAATGACTGTCAAAGCGTTTAATTTTTTGTTGTATCAGAAACAACGCATCCCAATAATAGAAGATTTTGTCGATTATGAGCCATTTTTCTATCCTTTAGACTCGATTTTAGAATGGAAACGCTTATACGGCACAAACGGCTTTTTGCAATATCAATTCGTCGTACCTTATGAAGATCACCAAGTGATCCGCAAAATTTTACAAACCATTGCTAAATCAGGTTTAAGCTCCTTTTTAGCGGTTTTAAAAACTTTTGGCGAACTCGAATCACCGGGGATTTTATCATTTCCACGCAAAGGTGTGACCTTGGCATTGGATTTCCCAATCAAGGGTGAGCAAACATTTTTATTATTAGAACAACTAGATAGCATGGTGTATGAGGCAGGCGGGGCAGTTTACCCTTGTAAAGATGCCCGTTTATCGCCACGTTATTTCAAAGGTTATTACCCACAATGGGAAGAATTCGCGCAATATACTGACTCTCGATTTTCATCCAGCTTTTGGCGCAGAGTCACGCGCAACATTACATAAAGGATTTTTTTATGCAGAAAGTGCTTATTTTTGGTGCAACCTCAGCCATTGCCCAAGCAGCCGCTAAACATTTTGCTCATGATGGCTGTCACTTATTTTTGGTTGGACGTGATAGCGATAAATTACAAATGGTTGCCGATGATTTACGTGTACATGGTGCAGAACAAGTGGATTATGTAGTGCAAGATTTAAATGAATTGAGCAAACATGAAATATTAATTGAGCAGGCTGAACAAGATATGCAAGGCATTGATGCGGTCTTAATTGCACATGGAACATTAGATGATCAGCAAGCGTGCCAAGCAGATTATGCAACAACTGAACAATCTTTGAAAAGTAATTTTTTGAGCACTATTTCCTTGCTCACGCCATTGGCTAATTATTTTGAACAACAACGACATGGTTGCATTGCAGTGATTTCTTCAGTTGCAGGTGATCGGGGTCGACAAAGCAATTATGTTTACGGTGCGGCAAAAGGGGGATTATCGATTTTTCTACAAGGTTTACGCAATCGCTTAGCCAGCAGCCATGTGTGTGTTTTAACCATTAAACCCGGATTTGTCGATACGCCAATGACGCGGGATTTTAAAAAAGGGGCTTTATGGGCAACGCCTGAGCAAGTGGGTTGTGGTATTTATCAAGCGATGAAAAAACGTAAAAATGAGGTGTATTTACCCAGTTTCTGGTGGATGATTATGAAAATAATTAAATCGATTCCAGAATTTATTTTTAAGAAATTGAAATTGTAAATTTAACTATAAAATAATTTTATAAATCAATATATTAGGAGTGCTTGCACCTGAAAAAATGAATATTGCACTCCTAAATCACTAAATATGTTTATTAAATTTACGGTATATTGCTAAGTTGCTGAATCAACGCTTCAAGCCTCGTTTCTGACAATTCACCTAAGTGTCTATTCACAATGACACCATTAAGATTAATCACCGCCGTAAAAGGTAAGCCACCACGCTTATTGCCAAATTCTTTGGATAAAGTCACGCCTTTACGTTCGCTAATTAACACGGGATAATTCATTTTTGTTCGTTTAACAAATGCTTCAACAGGGGCTTTCTGGTCTAAGGCAATTCCTACAAATTGAACCTGTTCAGCATATTTTTCTTGTAAACGCACAAATCCAGGAATTTCACGAATACAAGGCGGACACCAACTTGCCCAAAAATTAACAATTAGAATTTTGCCAGTCCATTCACTGCTATGCCGTTCTACACCGTCTAAATCAGGTAATGAAAAACTTGGGGCAGTTTGTTGTGAATTAAGCTGTACATTCAGCTCTTTGGGTTGCTGCGATAACATCACATTACCAACCAATAGACTAATGGCTAACACAATAAAAATAATAGAGAAATGAAAACTTTTCAAAATGTTTGTACCTGTGTTAAGTGTTGACGAAAATCCTCAGCAGATTTGAATCCTACCACGCGAAATGAATTTAATTCACGACCATCAGGATGAAAAAAGATAATCGCAGGCGGGCCGAAAATCGAAAATCGTTTATACAATGCCTTGTCTTGTGCATCGTTAGGCGTTACGTCGGCTTGCAATAAAACCACTTCTTTGAGCAATGCTTGCACGCCCATATCGGTGAACGTTAAATGCTCCATCTCCTTACACGATACGCACCAATCTGCATAAAAATCTAACATTACATATTTTTGTTGAGCTTTGGCAGCGGCTAAGGCTAGCTCTAATTGTTCAATGCCTTTGATTTGTTGAAATACAAGACCTTGTTCAGCATTAGCAACGCTGGAATTAGCCGAACTTGCAAACTTTTCTAATGGTTTTAAAGGATTTTGGCTACCGCTGGCTGCACCAATCATCAAAAATATGCCATAGATGAATAGGATGACAGCAAGACCTTTTTGCAATCTTCCAAACCATGAAATATCAGGCAGCATTTTATCAAACAAGCCCATATAAACCGCTGATAAAATAAATAAAGTTGCCCATAACAACATTGTCACTTGTGCTGGGAATACGCGCTCGACCATCCAAATTGCCACCGCTAACAATAAAACGCCAAACACGGCTTTCACATTGTCCATCCATGCGCCTGAACGCGGTAAGATATGACCTGCTGATGTGCCAATCAATAACAGGGGTACGCCCATGCCCATGCTCATCGAAAACAGTGCAACACCGCCCAATACTGCGTCACCTGTTTGCCCGATGTAAATTAACGCGCCTGCCAAGGGTGCAGCAACGCAAGGGCCTACAATTAATGCGGATAAAACGCCCATGATGCCGACACCGAGTAATGTGCCACCTTTTTGTTTATTGCTGGCTTCGGTGATTTTAGATTGTAAAAATGAGGGTAATTGTAATTCATAAAATCCGAACATGGATAAGGATAAAGCAACAAATACCAATGCGAAACTGACTAAAATATAAGGGTTTTGGAATACTAATTGTAAATTTTGCCCCACTAAGCCTGTAATAATGCCAAACACGGTATAAGTTAATGCCATCGCTAAAACATAAGTCAGTGACATAATGAATGCACGAGCTGTTGTGACTTGTTTTCCTTGACCGACGATGATGCCTGATAAAATTGGAATCATTGGGAATACGCATGGGGTCAGCGATAATAATAAACCGAAGCCAAAAAAGGCTAACATCACATAAAACATATTGTTATTAGATAATAAGTTTGCAATACGGTCTTGTTCTGATTGATTTGTTAGCGCATTTGTAGCAGAAATTTCGGATTTTACAGCGACTTGTTCATTTTCTGCATCTTGTTCTATATTTTCAACAAAACTGACCTCACTACCATCAAGTGGAATATCAATTATTTTTGATTGAGGTGGATAACATAAACCTGCTTCTGCACAACCTTGATAAGTGACTTTTAAACGCACACCATCCTGATTTTTTGCATCGACAATCGGGATATTTGCCACCGCATTATAGTAATAAACTTCGGTTGCACCATAGGTTGGGTCGTCTTTCATTTCACCTTCAGGCAATTCAACCGTGCCTAATTCCACTCCATTTAAGGCTTCAAAACTAAAACGTTTGCGATATAAATAATAACCTTGTTTTATTTGCCAGTAAGCGATAATTTGCCCATCCAGTAATTCGGCTGAAAATTGGAAGGCAATCTCAGGGTCTAAAAAAGGATCATCGCCTGTACTTGAAACTTGAAAAGAATAATTATCATCCTTAAATAAGTTCTGAATATTGGAAATAGGTTTCGCCTCAATTTGGTCAAGATTAAACATTGGCGCGGGTTCTACATTTTCACTGGTTTCACTCTGTTCAGCCGCAGCAGGCAATGCAATCGTCACGGTTTGGCGGTAAGGTGGATAACAATTTTCTGTCAGAGGTGGACAACCCTGAGCAATGATTTCAACCTTGATTTTGTCCAGCCGTTCAATATTTTGGATAATAGGGACTTCAAATTGGACTTGTTGTTGATAAATTTCTAAACTACCAAAGAATTCATCCTGTTTTATTTCAGCCTGTGGCAATTCTAATTCACCTAGCTCTAGGTTTTTAGTGCGGCTGCGTACTTGAAATTTGTCTTTGTAGAGAAAATAGTCGGGGGCAATTTTCCATTTAAAACGAATTTTTTGGGCATTGACTGCTTCAGTTTCTAATACAAAAGCTTGATTCACATCTAAAAAATCATCAGCTTGAGCGGTTATACTTATACACATTAATAAAAATACAATAATTCTCATTCGGTGTCCTTTTCAGTCACGGATTGAATCCAATGAAGATAACTGGGCAAACCTGCATCAATTGGCAACGCAATTAGTTCTGGCACTTCATAAGGATGTAGTTGCAACAGTCAGTTTTCAATGCTTGGATAATGTTTTGCTTGGATTTTAATAATAAGCAGTATCTCAGTATCATTAGACGACATTCC
>JAYQWJ020000193.1:0-7436 GCA_035829175.2 Candidatus Albibeggiatoa psychrophila | reverse complement strand
TATAATTATAGCTATGAAACAGAGCATACGCAAAGTCCTTAGATTCCGTACTGCCTGAGCGTATTGCCAATGCTCGTTTAGACTTCTTAAATTATAAATTAGCTTTTAGGTACATTATTTATCTTTTTTCTGATTCTTATACTCAACTATGCCTAAAAATGTAGAGCAACTTTATCTTTCAAATGGTCATTGGTCAAACCCGTTTTGAACTCCTGCGTTATCACCTAATTTAGCTTTTTAAATCAAAAATATATGCAAAACAATTTAATTTAAAACAAAATATTATTCCAGCTTGAACACTATCCATAGCATTGAGCCAGACAGTTACAAATCATATACATTGCATTCGCTGTTTAAAATGACTACTATAGGAAATCTATTTAATTATCAGCTTCATATCAACCCATCATGCTTATGCTTTTAGAATTTATTGAATGGTTTATCACAATGTGGTTAATTTTAGTATTTATTAAGCTCGTTTTAGTTTATGGGCAAGCTGAAGATATTGCTAAGAACTATGCTGAAGTATTTGAATTATCTTATGATTCTAAAATTTTATTTGATATATTACTATCAATTCCCGTTATTTTATTATTTACAGCCCCGATTTTATTTATAACTGAAACATGGCGATTTTTCTTTTTATACTCTCAAGAAGAAATTGTTGATTGGTTAGAAGAAATCAAAAATAATATGCCTGAAGAATAAATTGCTTTGTCAAATAAATACTATACTCTATTATACCTTATAAGGTTTTAAGGTTCGGAATAGACAGCCATGCCAAAGTATCGTCTTTTATTTAAAATACAATACATTATCCCTTTCATTTTTGGCTTATCAAGCTTCAATATTGCCACTCAGGCTGCAATACAATCTATTGATGTGACTAAAAATATTGTCGATGGTGCGAAAATCACATTAAACCCATTGAGTGCTGCGGAATGTACGCTTGGGCTGACAGATTTAAATACAATCCCATTGAGCAATACCATTGATAATAAAGGTGGTGAAGGCATTTCATGTGATACGGAAACACCTTATTTAGACTCCATTTTTTACGACAAAACAAATATAAATGTTGCCAAATTTGGCTATTTTTGTTTTAAAACACCAAATAATCTTTACGGCTGGGGACGGCATGATTGTGACGAAATCCTAGAAGCTTATTATGAAGACTCAGGTCTAGCGATTATCATTCCTACTCATAAAATACCAGAATTTGAACCTTTACCAAGTTTTAGAGTCGCTGTTGGAGAAGAAGTCTTATTTAATGCTAAAGCGGTTTCCGTGGGTGGTTATCAAATCATCTACAACACGCAAAATGCACCTTCACAGCGCAAACTGAATCAACGCACGGGACAATTTTCTTGGATTGCAGAATATGAAGGACAATTTGATTTTGAGATTACCGCGCAAGAATTATATTCATCAGTAGAGCAAAATGCGCGATTGCCTGTGACCGTTATTGTAGATAATTTCAGCTTGGCAGATTTCAATATTGACCCTGAGCAACTCTATACATTTACCACAGAAGATATGGCAGCATTGACAGTTGAATCTATGATTGGATTTCGTGGCAATGATATTAAAGATATTCCCGCGCCCGCTTTTGCAAATTTGAGTGCGCAACAATTAGGTAGAATAACGGCTGGGGCCTTAAAATCAATATCACTAGCGCAATTTAAATACATTCCAATCAGTAGTTTTTATGGCTTAAAATCTTCTAATTTAGCGGGTTTTAACACAAATGTAATTCAAAACTTCACGGAAAAACATTTTCATGCAATAAATCCCAATAGTTTCAAAGAAATGTCTGACCATAATATCTCAAAAATCCTGACTAATTTATCTGCAACATCAATCGACAATGATTTATTAAATTCCTTACTGCCTGATACTTGGGGAATTAATGTAGATACAGAACAACTGAATCATCCTAAAGGTGCACCACTGAGCTTGCGTGGTTTAGACCTCAATGCGCAATCTTCTTTAACACAAGGTCAATTGCAATATTATGATGAACTACCCAATTTTAATACTAATGTTGGTCTAGGTGGCGCGGGGAAAACCACAAACTTACTAGATGATATAAATCGTACTTTGACCCAATTAGGTCTTGTTGATGTTCAATTTTCTCAAAAACCTGATGGCTTACTAACCAGTAGTGGCAGTCTAGCACTATCGATATTGCCGAATGTGGATAGTACTTCTCAAACTCATGAAAAAAAACAGATTACTGTTTCAGATTCTCAAGGCACACTCAAATTTATCACTGATAATCAACACCATTTTGACTTTATACCCGCACCTAAAAGTACAACCGCGTTGCTGGAATCATTAGGGGTTGGCGGTCAAACAACTGTGGGGAAAAGTGGTGATATTGTGATGTCTTACACTCCCATCAGTACCACCCGCGCAGCACAAACTCAAGTGCATATTGTTGCGATATTTGACGCATTTGTCGTACCTGCACCCACGCAATTTTGTATCGACCCCACTTGTGGCAGCTTTAATACAGGTTTATTTTTTAATCAAGTAAATTTACGGCGTTTGCGGGCAGATACGGTTTTCCCTGAAACGGGGCGTATGGTTTATGCTGATGGCACATCACAAATCGCTTATCCGTCCGTGGTTGCACCCCACTTTTTTATCTCAGGTTTGCAACAAATTGTGGGTATTAAATCGGTTACGTCGCAAAATTCTGGGCGGCAATATCAAGTTATTTTGGATTCAGGTGATATTTTGACTATTTTCCCTACTTTCAATGCAGAAATAACAGATTTAGCAAAAGGACAGCATGTCACCCCTAGTTTTGATTATAATCCAGATACGCAGATATTGACTTACACGGTTGCGATTAAAACCCAGATATTTAAGCAAAAATTAGGGGTTCAATAGCATTGAAGCACTGTCATTTCTCAAAGGATTGGCAGTCTTAAATTTTGATTTTCAATTTCTTACATATTTAAATAACGGCTCGTAAAATTGCTGGGCAACGATTTTAAATGCTTCTTGTTCGACAGGCAAAGTTTCATCATTCGCAAAACATAATTCATAATAAGGATCAAGACATTCACCGGGTTTATATTGTGAACCTTGCCAGCGTTTTATTGCAGCCTGCAATGCATCATCATTACTTTTCTTAGGATTTTGCATTGTTTTAATAAATTCCATCGATGTCTCTGGAAAAAAGTATAAAGGCTGACGTAATCCATCCTGATAAATTTGCACCAATCGCGCTAAAATCTCTTGGCTTTCAGGAACAGGACTGGCTTGATATTGTTTATCAGTACCGATTAAAATGCTGTGTTTTGGCAAATTATCTTGTTTTGCGGCATTTAATAAAAGATGCTGCAACCATAACTTAATAAAATCTTTAGCTTTCAATTTACTACAACGATATTGTAATTGCTGGTTTTCCCATAAATTAGTTAAATTCCCGATAAGCTGCATTTTATTAGGCAAATTCACAATAACTGATGCGGTATCTAACTTTTTCTGTTCGCTATAATGTTGAATTGATTCAATAAAAAATTCTGCTTGTACTTGTAATTGACTGTAAAGATGCTCGCCGACTTCACCATAGGGCAATTGTCCAGTTGCGCGGATAATCGGCTGAAATTGATTTAAATCATGCTGCAAAAATCCCTTTTCAACCAGTAAATTACGCAAAATATAAGCAGTTAAATAATCTAATTCAAAAGGCTCAGTTTCTTCAATAAATCCTTCTGATTTTGGTAGTTGAATCCCCAAGCTATATCTTAATAAATGCCGCGTTGGATGGCTAAAAAAGCTAATAAGCTGCTCAAGTTCTAAAATGCTGACATCGGTTTGTTCATACAAAGGTGTTTCAATAAATGGGCGATAATGTTCGCGCTCGCCAAACATCGAATGACTCGCAGTGCAATATTCATTGGAATAACTAAATAACTTATTATGCTCACCGCTAAAATATTTGGGACTAAACGCTTGTAATGGATGATGAGTAATAATTTCATCTAAAATCGCATTTTGAGCATGTTTAAAGCCTTTTTGCACATAATCTAATAATTCACTGACCAATACTGATGGCGGCAATTCACTGTTATCATTGATATTATGTCCGATATAACTGATATAAAAATATTGGCGAGCAGATAACAAAGCTTCTAAAAATAGGTAGCGGTCATTATTACGCCGTGAACGATCACCAGATTGCGGATAATGGTTAATTAAATCAAAACTTAATGGCTGATTGCCGCGTGGATAATCGTTGTCATTCATGCCGAGCAAACACATGACTTTAAATGGAATACTGCGCATTGGTAGCAAGGCACAAAATGTAATCCCGCCTGTTAAAAAATGTAGTGGAGAGGGTTCAGCATCTAAATACTGTTTTAAATAGGCAAAAATAACACTAAAGCTCACGGGTTGCTCAAAACCTGCAAGTTGTGATTCGCCTGTTCCTTCAATATTGACTAAGCGGTCTAATATATTTCTAATTTGTTGTAATTGCGCTAAGGTTTGTTCATCGCTAAAAATAAATTTTTCAATTAAATCAAATATAAATTCGCGCCATTCGAGTAATGTTCTATCTGTTTCTAATATTTCAACGGTAGAAAAGAGTGTTTCCATAAATTGGATGAATTGACCCAGAATTAAGCCATCACTGCCTTCAATTTCATCATAAGGTAATAAGTCAGAAAATAAGGTTTCATTTTGAGCAGGCAAGGCATAACCCACTAACATTTTTTGCAAACCTTCACGCCATGTATTATCTTTATAGGCAGGTAAATCCATGGCTTCACGACTTTTCTCATCAATTCCCCAATGGATATTTGTCTCAATTACCCAATGGCGAATTAATTCTAAATCAGCGGCATTTAGATTAAATTTTCTTTGAATCGGTGCATGGTCTAAAACTGCTAATACTTCATTGACTCCAAATCGACTTTGACACAGTTCCAAAACTGCAAAAAAGGCATCAATTAATATACTTTCATTGCGTAAACTACGATCGGTAATACTGAATGGAATCTTGCACTTATCGTCTATAACTGTGCCAAACACGGCTTCGATAAAAGGCACATATTTTTCAACATTTGGCATCATAACTACAATGTCTTTTGGCAGTAATTCATTTTGATGTTGGTCAAATAAGTGTAGTAGTTGATCATATAATACTTCAACTTCACGCAGCGGGCTATGGCATATATGTATTTGTAATGATTTATCTTTTTGTCCAATCCACATTGCGGGAATGTCTAAGCCACGTTCTCGTAAATGTAAAATATCAGCTTGAATTGTGGTTAATAAGTTTGATTCGGCTATTTCTACAAATCTTTCATGAGTTTTAGCTTTTTCATCAGAGAGTTCTAACAGTAGTTTTGAGAAGTCACGCCCTAATTTTCCCATGGATGCAAGTAGGCTGTTTCCCTTTTCAAAGTATAGGGTTTCAGGCGCAACGGGTTTGCCATCTTCAATGCTGTGATGGGCAATTTCACTGTCTGACACAATGTCGCCCCAATATTCTTGGCATGGGTTGAATAGGAAAAAATAAACATCTGTCCATTGGCTTAATTTGGTGAAGACTTCGATGTAAAACGGGGGTAAGGCTGCGATACCAAACACACTGATTCGGCTAGGTAATTTTTGTTGTAGGTTAAGTGGCAGTGTTGCATTTTGATTGAGTTTTTTGAAAAAATGACCGCGTAATTTGGCTTTATGTTGAGAATGTCCATAATATTGATTTAACACCCGCCATAGTGATGCTTGCCAATTGGCTTGACGGTCTGCACCGATTCTTTTTGGTTGTAAGTCATTTTCCCAGTCTTTAATCCAGTTTGGGCGATATACAATATATTGGTCGTATAAATTGGCTAATCGCCATGCAAGTTGAAATTGTTTATTGCCAGTTTTGTCATCTTGTAAATAGCTATTTATGTCATTGAATTGTGAATTTTGCTGATTTTTGGATAAAATATTCATAAAACTCCATAAAATCACTTCACGTTTATAATGCGATTGTTCTGGTAAGTTGTCTAAACTCCAATACATTAGTTTCCATAACATACTGTCTGGAAAAGGATATTCTATGTTTGCGCAGATGCCTAAGTGTTGCGCGAGATTCATTGATAGCCAGCGTTCCATGCCTTTGCTTTGCACAATAATATATTCTTTTGCATAAGGGTCGGTCAGCGGTTGTTGTTTAATTTTATCGGCAAGTTCGGTGGCTAAAATTTCAATATGGTTGCTATGATAGAAATGCAGCATGTCGTTTGCTCCTATGTCATGATGGGATAGATTAACTTTTTTCTTTTGTAAAGTGTTATAAATTTAGACTTTATTAGCTCGCTATTTCCCTCACAAAAAAACGCAACCCAGCTTCAGCCAAATTGCGTTTTTATCAATCCATTAAATCAACTATGCCTATCACATTGCTTTGCCGCTACTAATGTTTTAAGCCTTTCAAATAACCAAAAATTTTACTCGAAATGGTTTTAGTATCTTCTTCTTTAGTTGGTTCAACTTCATGACGCTCAACTGCTTGAGGAACTTGCTGTAAAAAATTATATCGCCACAAGGCATCACGAATACCACGCTCTAACATGCCTTTTGCAACAGGTTTGGGCAGAAAACGAAAAATTTGCCCTTGATTAATCAATTTAATAAGTGCATTGGTATCTTGGAAAGACGTGACAACCAAGGTTAATGTATTTGGATGATATTGTTTAAGCAGTTTCAGCGGATTGCTAATATCTTCATTACCGACTTTAATTTCTGAAATAATGACCGCTATATTATTATGTTCACTCAATATTTTAAAAGCATCGTCTAAATTTTGTCCCCAATGAACTCGATTTGTATTTTTTAGAGCCTCTTTAACTAAGTGTAAGGTTTGTTCATCTTTGTCAATGACTAAGATTTCTAATTCTGAAGTGATAGCATCTTGTTTTTGTTCTGCTTTATCGGGTAAAGTTTCTGATTTTAACGCAATATCTGTGGCTCTTGCAACAATCGATTTAATTTCATCATTATCCCAAGGCTTGTTGATATAACGGAAAATCTCGCCTTCATTGACAGAACCAACAATCGCCGCCAAATCAGAATAGCCCGTTAATAACAAACGCATGGTATTGGGAGAAGCTTCTTTAATGCCACGCAAAACTTCAGTGCCTGTCATAATTGGCATTCGTTGATCGCTGACAATAACGTGAACATGATCATCTTTAGCCATTTCAATCGCTTCGTTACCATCTGTTGTGGTCAAAATGCGATAACGAGACTTAAACATAATCTTGAGAGATTTTAAAATCCGTTCTTCATCGTCAACAAATAAAAGCGTGGGTTTGTTTGCCATAGTCAGTACCGGTTATCAATGAACAGTTATCAATTAACAATTAACAATTAACAATTATCAATGAGTAGTTAACAATGTCGTCAATTTTAAGATAGTC
>JAYQWJ020000192.1:0-4913 GCA_035829175.2 Candidatus Albibeggiatoa psychrophila | reverse complement strand
CATTTTCTAAACCAGATAAACGTTGAATCATTTGTCCATTAGCACGATTGAAAATGTAAATATTAAAATCATTTGTTGAAAAACGAGTATAACCCGCGCCAGCGACCCAATCTGCATTAGGAGAAATAACTCCACTATAAAGCTTTCCTTCAACTGTAGTACCAATCGGTACTCTGTAAGTTTTTAATAAGTTGCCTGTATTCAAATCCCATAGACGCAAAGTTTTATCTTCAGATGCCGTAAGTAAAAATTGTTCATTAGCATCAACACTTATTTGCTTGATTGTAGCTGTGTGCATTCCTGTTTCTATGCGCAATATGGGGGGTGTTTCATTCTTCTTATCTGGTATGATTGTTATAGATAAAAGCTTTGTATTGTCTGCTGAATCTAAAACGGTTACTGTGTCTTTACCAATCTCATTAGGCGCAACATAAATCACATCACGTCCTTCTCCACGTATTTCTCCTTTAAACGTACTCCATAAAACCAATCCTTCTGTACCCGATACAGATAAAGCAATTTTTTGATTGACTTCAACAGTCGGATTTGTGGGAATAAATGTCAGTTCTGCTGCATGGGACAGGGAAAAATAGAATAAGCCTAAAAAAATCAAATAAAGTTGTTTGAAGCTCATGGTGAATTCCTTTTAAGTTACATCTCAAAACACTGCATATCAAAAGTGGTTAAATTTTGTCCCATCGCCTCTATCACATCATTTTGTTCTGGTGAGAGGACAGCGTATATACAATATTGCCCTTTGGCTTTGAGCGGGAAGTTATCTAATGGCGTGTCTATAACAAGCATTGGTTCACTTTGGGTATGATTACTATACCAAGGTTTGAGTTTGTTTAGTGGGTTATTGATAGAATAAGCATTTTTACGAGTCACAGTGAGATATTGTCCATCTGGCGCAATTAAGGCAATGTATAAATCATAACCCCAACTGAGTTCTTCCAATACTTCAACACTTAAATGTTCAGCCGTTTGCGTGATAGCCAGTTGTACAGTTGCATCTTGAGGCGGGTTAATACCGTTAGCAATGCTGATAGTAGTATCTCGTTCACTGTTGGCAATGTTATTGTCGTTGTCTTGAGCATAAAATGTAATCAGATAATCGCCGTTGTAAATCGCATCATCCCAAGTGGTTTGCCAAATATCTGAATTTTCAGCATCTTGATACAATTCTATACGTGGGAAAGCGACAATTGGCGTACCACTGGTATCAAGCACATAATCCATTTTAGGCGGTCGAATCACTGCCCATACTCGTTCAATTTGTCCTTGGGCTAAAGTGGCTTTAGCTTGTAGTGGAATCGCTTGTTTTGCATTGAATGTACTGTTATCGGTTTGATTGGTGACAGCTAAAGTTATATCAGCGGTTTGGAAATTACCATTGATATAAACTTGTTTTAACCATTTGCCGTCCGTACCTATATTATAAATGCCATCTTGGTTATCATCGAATTGTGGCGTTTGTTGTGTTGATTGTCCTTCGCCTGCGACGATAAAATCAAAGTTTTTACTGCGGAGTTTGTCTTGGTCGCGTCCTGCCAATGTGAATGCTTCTTCAAAGCTTGTTCCTTTCAATAAGTAATCTGCAAAGAAGCGAGAAAATCCTTTTTTATCGAAGAAATAGGCTTTTTCATCCGCTTTGGCACTGGCGATAACCGCACGATTTGGAGCTGCTAAGGGTTGTAAGAAAGAACCAGAATGACAAGCTTCTATCAAGGCAATCATTTGATTATTTGTGGTATTTTGATAATCATCAAATAAAGCGTTGAGTTGTTCAGAAGTGATGTTTTCAGTGGGAGAAAGTTGTAGTTTGTTTTCACCGCCATGATCCATGAAGAAGAAATATAATGGTTGATTGAGTTCACCAAAGCCCTTAGCCCATTCAAAAGCCGCTTGTAAATCGGCAAAGCTTAAATGTCGGTCTTCGGTCAGGCGGTTAATACGGTCGTTAAAACCATCACCATTAAAATCAGCCCAAGTTTTAGGAGAGAGATAATAGATTTGGGATTTGTTAAAACCACGACGGTAGAAAATCTGATAAATACGATTAGAAATACTTTCAGTACTGTCCCAAAGGCTATTTTTTGTTTGTGCGCCACCTGCTGCAACGATAATTGCGAGGGCATTGCCTTGTTGGATGGTTTGACAAGTGTCGGCTTTAATTTCATCTTGAGTGCAGAGTTCGTTTTTGCGCCCAAAGGTGAGATGTGCTAATTCATTTGCCTCACTATTACCAATCCATAAACCGCCTGTTTCATCAGTTAATAATGCGCTAATAGAGTTGGAGGGTAAAATCCCATTTTCTTTGGTATAGATAGTCAAGTTACCTTGCATATCTATATGAGCCACGCCTTTACCTTCAGTTTCAGTATTAAAGCTACCAAGCCCATAAGGAGAGTTTGTTGTTACAAACCATACTCCATTTTGCCTATCACCAGTAAGCATTAATACATAATTATCAGGTAAATCTGAATTTTCTTTGGTATAAATTACTACTTGACCTTCATTATTTAAAAATGCCAATCCTTTACCAGCATATCTATAAGAAGCTCCACCTTCTTGCTCTTCTGTTAAACTAATCCATAAATTGCCTTGCTTATCGACTAATGTCATATTAAAATTTTTTTCATCTAATTCTTCATTGTAGATTTTCCATTGTCTTTGTTCATTTAAATGTATAAGTGAATTTCTATCGTACTGTATATGGAAATCATGATAAGAGTCATTAGTTATAACCCAGATACCATTAGAGCCATCATCATAGATAGATTCAATTGCAATATCTGTTCTATTTAGACTTATTTCATCAGGGTAAGGAGATATACTTTTTGAGTATGATGTCCACTGACTTTCTGAATTAAGATACGCTAGTTGGAGAAGATTACTTCCTTCATCTAAGAATATGGATTCATCACTATTTTCAATCTTAAATTCAGTATATTCCATATCATAAGTTCCAACCCATATACCACCTTGAGTATCACTATGGACTGTATGGACGTTATAAAATGGTAGCGTTGAACTATAAATTTTTAATTTACCTTGATTATTTAAGTATCTTAAACCTCTCGCTTGATTTATAAGCCATACACCATCTAATTTATCTTCATGAAATACATCATTACTGTGTGATATTTCAGAATAGTCAGTAAATTTACCTTGATGGCTTAAATGAGCTAAAAGACTGTCTTCTTCTAAGTTAATCCATAAACCTCCTTGAGTGTCATTGTAAAGAATTTTAATATCTTGGTGATAAGGTAATTTTGAGTTTTGCCCGTTATAGACTTGCATATCGTCTTGATTATTTATATGAACTAAACCTTCTGTCCCTTTAAACCACAAGCCACCAATACCATCTGCGATAACTTCATTTTCAAGATAACTATGTCGTTTTTTGTGATAAATGAGTTGCTCATTTTTTTGATTCAGGTGTATTATTTTGTCCTGTCCAATTAGCCATAATCCATCTTTTTTATCCGCGATTAAATCATTAAAATTACTATTTAATAAACCGACATTATTTCTTTCAAAAGTTGAATTAGCTAGATTTATTAATCCAGAATTATCAACCCAAGGGTATGCTCTTTGATATTGCAAAAGTGTTTGTAAATAAGTATTTGGTAATTCCTCTGATTCTGTGGAATAAAGCGCCCATTGAGCTTGAGAACTTATACTTATCAGATTTTCACCCATTGTTTGTAGCCAAAGTCCATTTTGTTCATCCACTAAAATAGAATTGATATGCACATTTGGCAATATAGAATTTGCCTGGGTATAGGTAATCCATTCACTAGACTCAGTTAAGTATGATAACGCACTATTTTTAGTTTCTTCTTCACAAAAACCATCATTATCAACATCATAACATGAATAATAATAGCTAGAGACCCATAGTCTATTTAATCTATCTTCGGATATAGCAGTAATTTCTGGTGTTAATAGTTCTGGATAAGCATCGAACCATTGCCCATTGTTATCATACTTTATCAAACCTATTTTAGTACCAACCCATAGATGAGTTTGTTTATCTTTAAAAAGAACCGTAATTGACGTTTTTAGTTGTTCTAAACTATTATTTATTTGTTTTATTTCAAACCTACCAGTGTTATTTAAATAAGCTAACCCTGCGTCTGTTCCTACCCATATATTTCTATCATCAGTAAGAAGAGCAGTAATATTGCTACTTGGCAAGCCATCTAAACGGGTTAATATCTGTTGAAGTTTTTGTGTTTTTATATTCCATTTTTCCAAGCCTCCCCTTGTTCCTACCCATAATGTATTACCATCTTCTGACAACAATAAAGCGTTTATTTGGCTACGATTCGTAAAAACCTCCCACTGGGCATTTTCCAACGAAAAATCATTAGGGGGTGTGATAACAACCTCAGTTGTTCCATAATTACCCTCACTATCTGAAACGGTTATGATATAGAAGCCAATTTTCTCAGGCGCAATATAAACAACTTGAGTACCTTCACCACGAATTGTACCTTTTGTTGCTGACCAAAAAACATCACCCACAGCCCCAGCGACCGATAAATTAATCGTTTTGTTAATTTCAACAATGGGGTTGGCAGGACTGATTGTGAGTTCTGCTGCATGAGATAGGGAAAAATAGAATAAGCCTAAGAAAATAAGAAATTGTTTTTTTAAGCAGAACATGACGAAAACCTTTTATAACAAACCTTCAATCTAATAGACGAGAAGAATTGCTGGTTTTGTCATGGGAAATTATTTTTTAAGATTTAAAAGAGACATAAGCCAAGCCCATACCTCTCAGTTTAGCAAAAACGACCCGACCCAACGCCGTACATTCCAAGCCGCTTTCTTCTTACAGAATTTAACTTCAAATAATTTCATTTCTGGTACAGTCTTAACTATATTTCTCAATAATATTAACA
>JAYQWJ020000191.1:0-3881 GCA_035829175.2 Candidatus Albibeggiatoa psychrophila | reverse complement strand
CTCTATTGAATAAGACGACGAATATTACCAAGTACACGATAAAACTTACCACGTGCGGCTTCTCGAATTTCATCAACAATATAAATTGCACCCTCTTCACGTAAATTACGTGGAAACTGTACATTCCAATCAGCATGATATTCAGGCGTAATATCAATCCGTAATTGCCCATTTTCTTGCGTACAATTCACAACCGAAGAAATCGCTTTCACGCGTAATTTTCCATTTTCTTTGACGCATTTAAGCAACACCCCTTCACTTGGTTTTTCAATGGTTTCTAGCTCTGTAGAAGCGGTGACAGCCACAGGTTTAGGGGCTTTAATTGCCTTGCTCTCAGGCACTGTTCCTGCTTTGGCAGCTTCAATAGCAGTTTCACTCACATCAATACAGGCCAATGAACCATCCGTTGTGACAATATATAGCTGATTTTGAAAATATTGCATGGACAGGGCTGAGCCACAACCTGTTGCTAACTTCCATAAACGTTCCCCATTTTGGCTAAAACAGTAAATAGAAGAACAGTCATCACCTGCAAATACATATTGACCTTCCTCAGCTGCCGCACAAGAATAAACGGAAGCATCACAAGCATAAATTTGGGCTAATTCTCCATCCACTTTGTGCAAGGCATAGATTTTATTATCGCTTGCGCCTGCGTAAACCATCGTTTTTTCTTGCCAGCCAAATAAGACTTGTCCCCGAATTTTATAATCCCATTTTGTACTATGAGTGGTACTGTCATAAGCCGTGACACCTTTGCTATGACCATGATAAACCGTATCAACATCATTGCGAATCATCCAACCTGTATGACCTGAGCTTGATTTTTGCCACAATGCCTCATTTTCATGATCGGCAATCATCACTGTACCATTATCATCAGAAACGCCTAATAATGCCTCATGAATATCAATCCATAGAATATCAATATTTTCAGCCACTTCATAAGCAGCACGAGGCAACTTGCCTGATAAATCATAGACACATCCATCATCACAACCCGCATAAAGCCATATATCATCAGCAATAATACATTTCACCCCATTAGGCAAACGATATTGATTAATGACCTCCGCATTATGATTTAACACAAAGACACTGCCATCTTGATTGCCTACCCAACAACGCTCAGCATTAATAAAAATCCCAAAAGCCGATGCCCCTGATTTAAATTTCCAGAGTAAGGGTGAATAATTTTTAGCAGTTGAACGTTTACTTTCTGTGCTACGACGTGTAATAGGTCGCTTTTCACGCTCGCCCATCACCGCTTCTGCATAGCCTTTTTTACGCTTTTGATTGAGCTTTTTATCCGCTTCTTTTCGAGCCGCTTCCAGCGTGGGATAAGTTTTAGTATCAACCCTTCCTTCTGTACCAATACGACCATAGCGAATCGTGACATCACAGCCTTCAATCGTCACTTCATAAAATTTATGGGCAACCCCCTCTACTTCTGAGAGTTCTAAATAGATTATGTCTTTTGCCATAACTCACGTCATCCTTTGCAATTGATACAAACAGACTTGATTGTAATTTCATTTTAATCAATAAGTAATCTGTAAACGATTTACCTGTGTTGCTCGCGAAAATTAACAATGCACTTCTGCAAGCTTAGCTTAATGACTCCTTAGAAATTTAAATTGTAGCGGTTGAATATAATCAAAACAGAAGGAGTGCGCGTTATTCTGCATCCACAAAACATGCTTGGCACTCCCACACTTATGTTACTGCACAAACAATGGCACAAGTACCAAAGACACAATACACATCAATTTAATCAAAATATTCAATGAAGGGCCCGAAGTATCCTTAAACGGGTCGCCGACCATATCGCCAACAATCGCCGCTTTATGCCGTTCAGAACCTTTGCCATCCCCTTTATAACCCGCTTCAATTTGTTTCTTCGCATTGTCCCAAGCACCACCCGCATTCGCCATCATAATCGCCATCAAAATGCCTGTGGTTAATGCACCCGCTAACATACCGCCTAATGCGACGGGATCGTATAAACCAACTAAAACAGGTGCTGAGATCGCAATCAAACCCGGTGCAATCATTTGGCGCAATGCTGAATTGGTAGAAATTTCGACGCAACGTTTATGATCAGGTTTGGCTGTACCTTCCATGATGCCATCGATTTCGCGGAACTGGCGGCGCACTTCTTCAACCATTTCCATCGCAGCTTTACCGACTGAAGTCATGGTCAATGAAGTAAATAAAAACGTCAACATGCCACCCAAAAACAAACCCACAATCACGGGCGGATTGGTTACATCAATGGCAAATGTTTGTAATGCTTCAATGCCTTTTTCAGCGGCCAAATGTTCAACTGCGGTTTTATACGCTACAAATAAGGATAATGCGGTCAATGCGGCTGAGCCAATCGCAAAACCTTTACCAATCGCCGCTGTGGTATTACCCACTGCATCCAACTCATCAGTAATATCTCGAACTTCTGACGGTAATTCAGCCATTTCCGAAATTCCGCCTGCATTGTCAACAATAGGCCCGTAAGAATCGACTGCAACCACAATACCTGTAATCGATAACATGCCGACTGAAGCTATGGAAATACCGTATAAACCCGCGAAATTAAACGCTAAAATAATCGTAACGCCAATCACGATAATCGGTGTTACAGTGGATTCCATGCCCATTGCCAAACCTTGAATAATCGTCGTCGCAGGCCCTGTTTTAGCCGCATCCGCAATCATGTTAACAGGACGTTTATGCTTTTCTGTGTAATAACCTGTTTCAAAAGCAATCACTAAACCTGCAACGATACCCGACAAAATTGCCCAGAAAATACCAATATCTAAACCCAACATGTAAATCACTGCATACGAACCTGCAAGTGCAAGCAAACCTGCAATACGAGTCCCATTTTCTAATTTGGCGTAAACTTTTGTAGGGTCATCGGTGCGGACGGTGAAAATTGCAATAATGCTGGCAATGATACCCACCGCAGAAATTAAAATAGGTGCAACCACATAACTGTCTGGATTGCCGCCTAATTCTTTAGCAGCAAGTACACCTAAAATAATGGTTGCGATGATAGAACCAACGTAAGATTCAAATAAATCTGCGCCTAAACCTGCGACATCACCGACATTATCACCGACATTATCGGCAATGGTTGCGGGATTTCTGGGGTCGTCTTCGGGAATACCTGCTTCAATTTTTCCGACAATATCCGCACCAACATCAGCCGCTTTAGTGTAAATACCACCGCCAACCCGAGCAAATAAGGCAATAGAAGATGCACCCATTCCAAAGCCTGTGATAATGCTAATGCCTTCGGTGAAGCTGACCAACAAAAGTGAAACGCCTAATAAACCTAGACCTGCGACCGCCATTCCCATGACCGCGCCACCTGAAAATGCAACATCTAACGCACGGGCTAAACCCCCTTCTTGTGCAGCCGTTGCCGTCCGACCATTGGCACGAGTGGCAACACGCATTCCGATATTACCCGCCACCGCTGACGTAATTGCACCCAAAACAAATGTTACTGCAATCAATTGATTAGGCATGAATAAAGCTAAAAGAATAGCCACTGCAATCACAAACAAAACTAAAATACGGTATTCAGCATTTAAAAACGCCATTGCTCCTTCTCGGATGGCTTGAGTGAGTTCCTCAACGCGAGGATTAGTGATTTTAAATTGTTCGACGCGCCGACTGCTTATCCATGCCATCAGCAAGGCCAGTATCCCAGCTCCTACGCCAATATAAATGAGATTTACCTCAGAAAAGTCCAACATGTGATCACTCCTTGTATGGCAAAAACAATATTATTATTTATTATTAGATACTTATTAAAACTAATACTGAATAAAAAAACCTTGACACAAACTCACTTGTTAATTGTGTGTGTTAATTGT
>JAYQWJ020000190.1:0-2325 GCA_035829175.2 Candidatus Albibeggiatoa psychrophila | reverse complement strand
ATAATTGGGTTTAAGATAAATCAAAGCCCATTTGATATTAACTTCTAACGGTTAAGACCGCCATTAAGTTAAGAAAATAGGTGCGCCTAAAAACGCTAAGGAAAGTAAATTTAATAAATTAGGAGTGCGGAATTTATTCTGCACCAGCAAAACAAGTTTTGAACTCTTCGAAACATACAGACTATTTTATTTTTGTTCCTAAATGATTAGGCATACAATATTTATCCTTCTTGTACAACATGTTGTGCTGTTACAAGCTTAACTTAATGGCAGTGGCTTTATGTCAAATTGACAAACAAGTCCGAAAACCTACCAAGTGAAAACACCTGATAGGCTGAACGATATATTAGCCTGTAACACGCATTTTAACATAACTACCCGGTGCATCTTCTAAAGCGGCTAATTTCCCAGCCCCCGGTATACGTGCGTCAATTTCTTCACCTGCATGATCTTTAGCCCAATCAGCCCAATCTGGCCACCAAGAGCCTTCATTTTTCTTCGCACTTTTAATCCAAGTATCGGGATTTTTAGTGGTTTTAGCTTTGTTGTTAGTCAAATAGAAATACTTATTTTTATCGGGTGGATTGATGATGCCCGCAATATGACCCGAACCGCCTAATACAAAACGCACAGGACCTGCCATCAAATTTGTGCCTTCGTAAGTCATTTTCCAAGGTGCAATATGGTCATCATGTGCAGAAACAAAGTAAGTAGGGGTTTTAACCTTGCCTAAATCAATATCAATTCCATTTAAACTAATGCCATTAGGTTCTTTTAACAAATTGTCTAAATACATGTTGCGTAAATAAAAACTGTGCATTTTCGCTGGCATACGAGTGGAATCAGAGTTCCAATATAACAAGTCAAACGCGCTGGCTTGATTGCCTTTCAAATAGTTATTGACGTAAAAAGACCAAATCAAATCATTCGGGCGCAACATATTAAACGTTCCCGCCATTTCGCTACCATCTAAATAGCCTTGCTCATCCATTTTCTCTTCGATAGCACTGATTTGTTGTTCATCAATAAACAGTTTTAAATCACCGGGATCAGTGAAATCTAATAAAGTCGTAAAATAAGTCGCGCTAACAATACGCTCATCACCTTTCTCAGCCATATAAGCCAAAGTCGCTGCTAATAAAGTACCACCAATACAATAACCGATTGCATTAATTTCTTTTTCGCCTGTTGCTTGCTCAATCACGTCTAATGCTTCAATAGGCCCTTCAAGCATATAATTTTCAAATGATTTATTAGCATAAGTTTCATCAGGATTAATCCAAGATAAAATAAATACACTATGACCTTGATCAACAGCCCATTTGATAAAAGAGTTGTTTGGACGTAAATCCAAAATATAAAATTTGTTTATCCAAGGTGGCACGATTAATAAAGGACGTTTATAGACTTTTTCCGTGCTTGGAGAATATTGAATAACCTGCATTAAGTCATTTTGATAAATCACTTTACCGGGTGTCATCGCAATATTTTTGCCTAAATCAAAAGCATCTAAGTCACTCATTTTAATTTGTAATTTACCATCACCGCGTTCTAAGTCAGCAAGGAAATTATTCAAACCATTCAATAAGTTTTTACCACCTGTTTCAAGTGCTAAAGCCAAAACTTCGGGGTTTGTTGCAGCAAAATTAGTTGGTGCTAAAGCATCGATAAGCTGTTGCGTATAAAATTCAACTTTACGAGCATTATTTTTATCAGCATCTAATTCCGACATTGTGACAACTTCATTCAGCCAACGTGAAGTCATCAAATAAGCTTGTTTAACATAATCAAAGACAGGAGATTGTTCCCACGTAGCATCATTAAAACGGCGATCGCCACGTTCAGGTGCAATATAAGGAGCTAAATCAGGGTTTAGTGTGCGTTGAGTCACATTTTCAAGCAGTTTATAATGCTCCGTCCAATAAGAGATTTGGGCATTAACAAGTTGTTCTGGATTGGACAACAATTTAAAACTGAAGTCTTGAAACGCATCATTGATATTTAATGGATCAAAATTAAGCCGAGGTAGTTTATCAGTCGCTGATTGCTTCGCTGCTAAATGGTTAATAAGATTCTGGGTACGTTCAAAGATTTGTTGCCATGTTGCCAATATTTCATAAGGTTCATGAGCATCTAGCAAAGGGGTATCCGCGCCAGTTTTTTGAGTCATAGAAAATTCCTCACTACAGAGTTTGAGTTTTTGTGCAATGCACAATATAACTGAGTATCAAGCTGTTAGCAAGTCGTTTACAGTGTATTACGATATAAGCCTGTTTTCATTCTCCACAGAAGTTGATGGTAAATTTTCAAATATTATGTATCATA
>JAYQWJ020000189.1:0-2293 GCA_035829175.2 Candidatus Albibeggiatoa psychrophila | reverse complement strand
TACCAAGAGACCCCAGCAATACAGACCAAGCTGATAAGCAATATTTATATCGCTCCGATGGACAGGATTATAAGCTGCGCGGTATAGTTTTGTTTGGATTATTTATTAATAATGATGCGCTGCATCATGCCTTAAATCCAATATCTATCAACTGTAAAGCCGCCTCAAATTTATAACCTCCCCCGTAGATTGTGCGAATCGGGTCAGCATGATGCCGCAACTTACGCCGCAATCGATGCACCAAACTGTCAATTGACGTGCCCGTATCTTGCGCCATCGACAAATCGCGTGAAACATAATGTTCAGCGTCATGTATAAACGCCATAAATAACAAACTCTCGCGATGCGTCAGCGGAATGACCACGCCTTGCGGTGTGTGCAACTCACGGGGTTGCAACGAAAGCTGCCATGCTGTTTGGGTAGTGACAATCTCATCAGGTTGTAAATGTTGAAATACCGCGCCGATAACCGCAGCCACTTCCGCCAACGGTACGGGCTTGACCAAATACACATGAGCACCACTGCGCCACCCTGCCAAACGCTCTTCTAAACGCCCTCGCGCGGTCAAGATCACCAAACCCCGTTGTGGTTCAGCCGATAACTCAGTGGCGAGTTGCAGACCATCTGCATCAGGTAAGCCCAAATCTAACACCACCACATCGTAGCGATTTTGTTGCAATTGGGTACGCATCTCGGCTGCAGAAGCTGCGCCGTCCACCTGCATCCTCATTGCGTTGAGATAAAATACTAAATCAGCATTTAAATTCGGTTCATCTTCAATAACGAGTACATTTATTGCCATGGCATACTCAATGTAAAACAACTGCCTTGTCCCAACGCAGACTGCACCTGCACGTCACCACCATGAGCGTGCATAATGCGTTGTACCAAATACAAACCCAAGCCTGCCCCCGCCACATTGGACGTGCGGCTACTGCGCCAAAAACGGTCGAATATTTTATCGGGTTTGTCGATACCAATGCCTCGATCACGGACACGCAGTTGAATATAGTCAGGCTGTGGGTCAAGGTGAATGTGAATGTCTTGTTCTGAGGGAGAATATTTAATCGCATTGTCAACGAGATTAGCCAACGCAATGCGGAGCAGTTCAGGATCAGCTTGGACTAACGGCACAGAGGTGGGAACATCGGTACGCAATGGGGGGGTGGTGTGAAAACTATCGACCACAATGCGGGTTAATGTTCTTAAATCAGTGGGTTGAAGATTAAGGTGGATGTCGTCTAATCCTTGTCGCTCATGGCTTAAGCTCTGTTCTACCAGTCTATTTAACCGTTCCACTGCGTGATGAATCGCATCATAACGTTGCGCTGTTTCACAGCGATATCCATCGTCTAAGTGTTCCAGTACCGTGGCGGCAGAGTCAATCACCGTCAGTGGGGTTTTGATTTCGTGAAATAACATCGCAACAAAATCAGCTTGTTCATGGCGGGCGGTGCGTTCATGTTGTGCGATTTCCATCGCCAATTGCGCGCTTTTTTCGCTGGCTTCTTTGGCGATAAGGATTTGTTTCACTTGCACTGTGACGGCGTAATGTAGGAGCAGAAAACCAAATGCAGAAAACACTTGGTTGCCATATAAATCAATGAACAAGCTGACGTTGATTAAACCCAATCCACTAAAAACACCAAACCAATGCCCCAGCATAAATACCAGTATCACGACAATAAACAATCGACCATGCAGGTGCTTGGCGTAATACTGTGCAATAGCAACGCCTAAGCCTGAGATGAGCATAAATATGGCAGACAATAAAGCGATCACAACGAATTGGGTCGGAATATCGAGGAATAGAGCGATACCGAGCACAAATAAAGCGACGGCAATGACGTGGTATAGGCGTGCTAAACGTGGAAATCGTTGCGGCATATCTAAAAATCCAGCGAGGAACAGTGCCAAGCTCGCCGTTGCAATACTGACTGATGCACTCAAAATATGTCGAAGATGTAATGCTCCATCCAGTACAACAAACTGGCTAAAGTGCCCATTGACGACAAAATGAAGTAGAGAAGAACAAAAAATATACATTAACAACAATAAATAAATGCGTTCTTTTAAGACTAAAAAGCTCAAAAAATTAATAAAAATGAGCGTTAACACCAAGCCATAGTAGATGCCAAACCATAAATTTTCGGTCATCGACGTACGCTGTAACGCAGAGGCCGTTACCAACGTGCTATAAGCCGCGAGATGAGGGCCTTGATGGTAGACGTAGACGTAAAATGTTTCGGTGGTGTTCGGGGTCAGTTGTAGGGAAAGTAAGGCAGTGCGGTCA
>JAYQWJ020000188.1:0-14178 GCA_035829175.2 Candidatus Albibeggiatoa psychrophila | reverse complement strand
CCCCTGTCCAATAAATTTTGTTTCTATGCGTAATATCAGTTATTACTAATCCTGTAAAACCTAGGGCTGTTTCATCTTGAAATGGTTACTACTTGCAAAACAAATTTCGCACTTCTACGCAGCATTTTACCTTATTACTTAGTTATTTACGTTTATATTTGGACTTTGCTTGAGGTAGAAAATTTTCTTCCCAGTAGGTTTTGACATCCACATCAGCAAGTTTGAAATCAATCCCAAATGCATCTTTTTCACCACCAATACCACGACTAAAACGCACTTCTTTATACATCGGTTCGTCAGTCAAAAGTTTAACTAATTGTGCTGCATCAGGGCTAAAACCTTCAATTTGAATTGTACCACCTTCTAAAGTTAGACGAGATAAGTGACTGTTTTTAGGGATAACGCTGTTGAGATGCGATAAAACTTCAGGTACTTTTTGCTTAGGGAAGCCTTGAATCGACTTGATTTCATCCTCAATGGCTAATACTTCTTGTTTTAATTGACTCACATCCATCGTTTGACCACGCAATTCATCCAAATGATCTTGTAGCTGTTGTTTATAATACAAATTCGCCATAAAGCCTAAAACACCAACTACAACCAATAAAATTGCAGTGCTTGCCATATAAATCCGATTGCGCTGTCGCTGACTTTGTTTTTGACGCAAAATACCCGTTGTAGGCACAAAAGCATAGCCATAAATACGCTTTTCTGGTTCAGGTAAATTTTCCCAATCAGATAATGCCTGATGCTGTTTGGTATGTGGCTGATTATTATCTAATTGAATTTCCTGCTCAATTTGGGTTTTAAACTCAGGCGTATTACAATCATCTTTTGGAAAGTGTAACCAACCTTGCACCGCTGTACCAGACCACTCGCAAAATGTGACATATTGCTCATCTTCATCATAAATTTGTACCAATAAATCCTTCTCAGGCACGGTCAATAAGGTGCGTGGTACAATGCAAGACAAAAATAAACCCGCTTGTTCAAATGCAATAAATAGCGATTCTGCACGTTTGCTGGGCAACCATAATGCAACGGTTTGCTGACCTTGCTTTTGAGCTTGAACGGCTAATAATAAAGGTTCTGAATTACCAGGTAATAAGGTAGAAAGCTGTAAATTAACCGCACCTTTGAGTTTGTCATCATCGATAGCAGGCAATTTTAAACTGGTTGCAATAAATTCTTCAGGCGGCAATGCCAGCGCAATATGGCGTAATTTTTTATTATTAAGTAATAAGCGTCGAGCCGCTTCAGCAATCCCTTTGGTCGTTGGTTCAATATCATGTTGTGCAACTAAATCGACATCACCTGTATATAATAAGGATGAACCATGCAAAACTAAGCAGGCATCCACCTTGGGTAAACGTTGCTTACGCTTTTTGCCTAACTTTAATTTGGGTAACTTAATATTAACATTTTTCATAGGTTTCTTTATGTATACAGTGGTAACGGGCGCAAGTAATCAAATCGGTTATTTTTTATTGCCACATCTAGCCCAGCAACATCAAGTCACCGCGATTAGTCGCCAAGTTCCTGCTTCTCATATTATCGAAAATCAACATGTCCATTGGATTCAACAGGATTTACGGACTGAGCCATTAAATATTTCACAACCGTTTATTTTATTACATCTTGCGCCGATTTGGCTATTGCCCCATTTATTACAAACTTTACCAGAGCCTCGTCAATTACAGCGCGTGATTGTATTTAGTTCGACCAGTCGTTTTACAAAAACTGATTCTCCTGACCAACAAGAACGACAAATTGTACAAGATTTAACCGAAGCCGAAACCGCAATTATGCAACAATGTGAGCAACAACAAATTACATGGACTATCTTGCGTCCCACTTTGGTTTATGGCTGTGGATTAGATAAAAATATAGCGTTTATTGCCAAGTTTATTCAACGATTTGGGTTTTTTCCTATTGTGGGACAAGGGCAAGGTTTGCGTCAACCCGTTCATGCAGATGATTTAGCATTGGCTTGTGTGGATATTTTACAGAATTCATCAACTTATAACAAAGCGTATAATTTAACAGGCGGTGAAACTTTAACTTATCAACAAATGGTGACAAGAATTTTTCAGCAACAAAATAAACCCGTGCGCATTATTCCGATTCCTGCATATTTATTTAAATTGGCTCTGAGCTTGCTCAGTTGGCTACCAATGTTTAAACATATTTCACCCGCCATGATTGATCGCATGAACCAAGATTTATGCTTTGAACATCAAACTGCACAACAAGATTTTAATTATAAACCGCGTTCATTTTTGATGCCGAAATCATCGTAATATTGCTTAAACCCTCATAAGTAACGGTTTTCGCTTAAACTTATGCTAATATAGATTTTAATCTTGCCATATTTTCTATTGGAGGCAACAATGTATTTGAATTATATAAATAATTTCAGGGGATTGGCAATTATTTTTATTGTGGCGATTCATGCACTTTCTGGAACAGTGCTTATTTGGAATCATAATGATGAAATTTACCAAATTTTATATATTTTTCTGACTAATTCATCTAGCTATTTTGTATTTTTGGCAGGTTTTTTATTCCAGCATTTATCACATAAATTCAATCTGCAAAAGTATGCTATTACAAAGCTACAATATATTGTTTTGCCTTATATTCTTGTTTCTATTCCTGCTATTTTAGAAGAGCTATTTATTTCAACTGATGGCTATTTTCATGCTTATCCACTTTATCAGCAAGTTTTTCTATATTATATAACGGGAATGCACATGGCGCATTTTTGGTTTGTGCCGATGATTATATTGTTTTATATTTGTGCGCCTGCATTGGTTTGGTTGGATCGCAATGCACGTATTTATTGGTTTTTACCCGTGATAGTCTTTATTTCAATGACTGTGCCGCGTGAAATCATGCCTTTACATAATCCACTGCAATCATTTATTCACTTTTCCTCAATCTATCTGTTTGGTATGTATTTAAGCCATTATAAACAAGAGATTGTGCCTTATCTCGCACGATATTGGATTGGGTTATTTATTATATTTATGTCTCTATTTTTGGGAGAAGTTTATTTACGCACACAATTACATTGGTTTGCTTATGCAGATGGGATTCAAGTGCTTAAATTTACTGCGGGTGCAGCTTTAATTACCGCATTATTTTATCAATTTGATGGCGTTTTTAAAAAATCATTTAATTTCCTTGCAGAACCCAGTTTTGGTATTTATTTTATACACAACTATTTCATCGTATTATGCGAAATTATTGTGCGCAAACTCTCATGGCATATTGAAGGGAATATACTGACATTCACATTACTGGTCATCACATTAACCACAATGTCTTATGCTTTCCTATGGATAACAAAAAGCATCTTTGGTCGTCACAGCCGTATGTTAGTTGGTTATTAATTGAATTTGTTGAAATTTAGCAAAATGATTGACTTCTATATTAGGATAAGCAAATGGCATTAAAAGGGATAAGTGTATTGGTCACACGACCGCAGCATCAAGCTCAAAATCTGTGTGATCTAATCCAAAAACAAGGCGGTACGGTGTTATTATTGCCTACTTTGGAAATCATCCCTTTAGCTCTCAATTCAAACACTTTACCAACGAATATAGACAAAGCTATTTTTATCAGTGCCAATGCCGTTAATTACGGATTACAATATTTATCAGCAACAAAACAATTGGTTGCGATTGGGAAAAAGACTGCTCAAACATTACAACAACAAACCCAACAAGCCATTTTAATTGCACCAGAGCCATATAATTCCGAAGCCTTACTACAACAAGCTGAATTTCAAAATTTATCTGGACAACAAATTGTTATTTTTCGAGGTCAAGGCGGACGTGATTTATTGGCTAAAACCTTATGTCAGCGTGGTGCAAATGTGTGCTATCTCGATGTTTATCAACGCCAAAAGCCAGCAATTGATACGACATGGTTAGAACAAGAAAAAATTGATGTGGTGATAGTAAGCAGTGGAGATAGTTTGCAAAATCTATTTTCTATGTTAAAAGAACAACAATGGTTAAAAACAACGCCACTTGTTACCATGAGCCAAAGAGTAACAAATTTAGCACGCCAATATACACAAGCTGCAATTTATACGGCATCAGTTGCCAGTGACGAGGGTTTGATAGCTGCTTTATTACAATGGAAACAAACAGTTTAGGGATTAGACTCATGAGCCAAGACCTCAGTGTGATACGCCAACAAATTGATGAAACAGATATTGAAATTCAGCAATTATTAGATAAACGTGCTCAATTAGCCAAACAAGTCGCACAAGCCAAGTTTTCTGAGGAAGAAAACCCTATTTTTTACCGCCCTGAACGTGAAGCCCAAGTCTTAAAAAATGTCATTGCACGTAATAAAGAAGGTTTGTTAAAAGATGATACGCTGACTTTATTGTTTAGAGAAATCATGTCTGCTTGTCTTGGATTGCAGAAAAAATTACGGGTTGGTTGTTTAGGTCCTGAAGGCACGTATTCTCAAGCCGCAACATTTAAGCAGTTTGGTCATGGCGTGGATTGCGTATTATTGCCGACAATTCCCGATGTATTTAAAGAGGTGGAGGCTGGTAATTTGCAATATGGTCTCGTGCCAGTAGAAAATTCGACAGAAGGCGGGATTAATCAAACCTTAGATTGTTTTGCAACCATGCAACTGCAAATATGTGGCGAGGTTGAGTTACCAATTCATCATTTATTATTGTCTAATTCGGTTCAACAATATGATATTAAAGTGGTTTATTCTCATCAGCAATCGTTAGGACAATGTCGAAAATGGTTAGAAACACATCTACCTCATGCAGAACAACGAGCAGTTGAAAGTAATGCTAAAGCGGCTCAACTTGCGGTACAAGACTCTAAATCTGCAGCCATTGCAGGTAAAATAGCGGCAACCATGTATGATTTGCGTAAATTAGAAGAAAATATTGAAGATAAACCAAATAATACCACACGTTTTGCTGTTATTAGTCAACAAACCGTGCCGCCGACAGGTCAAGATAAAACTTCATTGTTATTATTACCCACTCATGTAGATAAAGCTGGCGCGTTATTTGAATTACTTCAACCATTATCTAACAATGGGATTAACATGACTCGCATTGAATCACACCCTGCTAAGATCGAAAAATGGCAGTATATGTTTTTCATTGATATAGAAGGGCATCACCAAGAACCTTTGGTAAATGAAACGATTAGTGCGATAAAATCCCATGCGTTGGTAAAGCTATTAGGCTCTTATCCTAAGGCAATTTTATAACGTAATAATGAAGTAAATAAGCTCGTTCTTGTTTTGAGCGTTTTAGTTGTAGTCAGTAAGTTTGATTTATAATGTGAGACAGTCTAGTATACTCAGATGATGACATTTTATAGACACCCGTATGATAAGCAGTTTATTTTGTGTATTGGTTAATATAAAAAACATAATACCTATTTCAATCATGCCTAAATTGAATTGAATATGGTAAGATGTCTCACAAACGTATTGAGCACAGTGATTAAAAACGCAAAACTGTATTACAAAACAAGTTCATTAGATTAAATGTACTGACTCCCGCAGTTGCGACCTTGCATCAAGTGAAATTGTTTGATATTTATATCACACAGACAGTAATGACAGGGATTCTAAGGCTGTGGTTCAATAATTGCAGAGTTAAGCATGACGTACATACCTTTGCGCTATGACTGATGGATTAGAACATGCTACCACAAGAAGTCGTTGACTTTTTTTCAACCTATCAAGATTTACTATGGTTAGTTACCGTTGCAATTGATTTAGCTATCACTCTATTACTGTATAGATTGTTTGGCAAAATGGGATTGTATTCGATTGTAATACTTAATATTATGTTAAGTAATTTGCAAGGTCCTAAAATCACAATTATCTTTGGTATGGAAACCAGTTTAGGACTGATACTGTATTCGGGAATTTATTTTGCGACTGATTTGCTCAGTGAAAATTATGGGCGAAGAGAAGCTAACCGAGCTGTTCAACTAGGCTTTGCCACCAGTATCATCATGGTTATTATGGTTTCAATCAGCCTTCTATTCTTACCTTCAAATCTACCAGAAACTAAAGACTTTGCAGAAAGAGTTCATTACGCCATTCAGAATTTATTTGACTTTACCCCACTCTTTGTATTTGGTTCATTATTCGTTTATTTAGTTAGTCAAAGTTTTGATGTTTGGATATTCCACTACATTAAAGAGAAGACTAAAGGTAAACACCTCTGGTTACGCAATAACGTTTCAACAATTGCTTCACAGTCTGTGGACACTATTTTGTATGCTCTGATTGTTTGGACACCTATCGTTGGTTTAGAAAAAGCTATCCATCTTTCTTTGGCCAAATATTTATTTAAAGTGATAATCGCGCTTTTAGATACGCCATTTATTTATTGGGCTCGCAGTTGGAATGTTGTGGGTAAAGATTGGCATGATGCAGGCGACAGTTATCATCACCAACATCCTAATTCAGATTCTAAGCAGAAACCAGAGTCTGAGAATTAGAAACGAATTCGCTAACACGATATGCTACCATCTTCCGTTATTGAGTTTTTCACAGCCCATCAAGACTGGTTGTGGATACTTACAATTACCATAGACCTTGCTATTACCCTAATTCTCTATTGGTGGTTTGGTAAAATAGGCTTGTATGGTGTTGTAGTGCTGAATATTATGCTCAGCAATCTACAAGGTCCAAAACTTACCGTTGTCTTTGGAATGCCGACCAGTTTAGGGGTGGTATTATATTCAGGGATTTATTTTGCCACCGATTTACTGAGTGAACGTTACGGCAAACTGGAAGCTAACCGAGCTGTATTACTGGGTTTTGCCACGAGTTTAGTTCTTGTCATGATTATGACAGTTAGTATTTTATTCATACCATCTCCCCAAGCCATGGTAATCCACAATGCAATCACATTACTATTTGGTTTTACCCCACGTTTTGTATTTGGTTCATTATTCGCCTATTTAATCAGTCAAAGCTTCGATGTCTGGATATTTCATTATTTAAAAGAAAAAACCGAAGGTAGACATTTATGGTTTAGAAATAATGCGTCCACCTTATTATCTCAGGCGTTGGATACGGTACTTTATTCTTTAGTTGTTTGGTGGGGTATTGTGGCGCTGGATCGAGCAATACAACTGGGTATTGCTAAATATATTTTTAAAGCTATTATTGCCTTAATCGATACGCCGTTTATTTACTGGGCGCGTACTTGGGAAGTAGAAAAACGTGATTGGTATGATAGCCGCAAGCATTATTCTAAGCAGTTTTAGAGTTAGGCTTTATATGGTTTGAACAACATTAAATCATGTATCAAAAAAATTATAGATTTTCATGATCTTGATTATGAGTCTTACAACGAACACTATTTTATTTTGAATCCTTAACACAGTTTACAACAATCATTGACCAATAATGTGATTCCTGTAAGACTGTGCTTAACTCAAATTAATTGTGGAGGATAGCGTGTATGAAAATTGAAAATCACCGCCTTTATGAGGATGATGGTCAGCCCGTTAGGTTTGAACAAACCCCCAATGTAAGCAGCTATGCTTTACAGCCTCAATATTTGGTCATGCACTATACAGCAGGCAAGACGGTTCAGTCGGCTGTTAATACGCTGACCAATCCGCGAGTCAGTGCTTCTGCACACTTGGTGATTGGGCGTGATGGCTCAGTTGTGCAATTGGCTGATTTTGATAAAGTAACTTGGCATGCAGGGCGTAGTTCGTGGCAAGGTTTGAGTAGTTTAAATAGATATTCAATTGGTATTGAATTAGATAATTCAGGAAAATTGGAAAAATCACAAGATGGAGCTTGGCACGCTTGGTATGGTGATATTATTGAAAATACACAAGTTTTAGAAGCACCGCATAAAAACAATCCATCAATTCTCTATGGTTGGCAATTATATACACCAGAACAGCTATTGATTTCATTAGAAATTGCAGAATTATTAGTGCATGAATATAATTTAAAAGATATTGTTGGTCATGATGATATTGCGCCGCGACGTAAAACAGACCCAGGTCCTGCATTTCCTATGGATAGTTTCCGCTCACGGGTTTTAGGTCGAGCTGATATTGAAGAAGATGAAAGTATTTATCGCACTAAAGCCAATTTAAATATTCGTACAGGACCTGGTACAGCTTATCCAAAACTGGATGTTGCGCCGTTACCTAAAGGTGTTCGCTTAGAAGTTGTTGACGTTGAAGGTGTTTGGAAAATGGTCAATTTATTGGATGAAGTCAAAGGCGAAATGGATATTTCTGGTTGGGTACATGGCAACTACATAGAGCCAATTTAGAATAACTTATGGCAAATTTTAAAACCCACATATCTGTGGCAGCAATAGGTAGCGGTTTATTATCAACAGTGTTTTTGGGTGCTGGCATGGCTGCTCCTAAAGATGTTGTGATACTCGCTGTAGTGGGCACTATCGGCGGCATTTTGCCAGATATTGACTTAGATCACTCTCATCCCACCAAAATCATGTTTACATCATTGGCGATTATCTTCGCCTTTCTAGTTATGTTTAATAAAGCCAATAGTTATTCCATTATTGAATTATGGTTAACTTGGGCTGCAAGTTATGCTCTGATTCGTTATCTGGCTTGGCAAATTTTTGCAGACTTGACCAAACATCGAGGCGTTATCCATTCATTGATTGGAGCACTGTTTTTCTGGTTTTTCACCACCTCATTGTGTTATCACATGTTTGATTATCCCCAAGCGTTATCTTGGCTGATTGGCTTTTTTGTATTTTATGGCTTTATTATCCATTTGTGTTTGGATGAGTTTTATAGTGTTGATTTTACAAATAAACGTCTAAAAAGTTCTTTTGGCACTGCGCTAAAAATTTATGATTATAAAAATTATCAAACTTCAGCTATGATGTTTTCGGCAATGGTGATTGCATTTTTGATGACACCTGATACAAATACTTTTCTCCGACTAGTCAGTAACGGACAAACGTATAGTAATATTTGGATGAATTTATTCCCCAATGGTATGTGGTTTAACTTATAGGTGAAGTATGGCAAAAGTAAATAAGAAAAAAATGCCTTTAGCATATAGTATTATTTTGGTTGTATTGGCAATACTGGTGATGATTTTGGTTTATAAACAAGTTTATCTTGGTAGCCAAATTACCAGTAATTTACCTAAAGAACAATTTACCCAAAGCATTGAAGCTTGTTTACAAGAAAATATCCGCCCTGCTTTGTTGAAATCACTTACAGCACAATCACCTATTGTTAAAAATTCGTTTGTTGATGTGAGCACTTTGCTCAGTACCGTTCTTAAAGGTTTGTCCTCTTCAATGGTAGAAATAAAAATCACTCAGAATTACATTACTGAAATGAAATTGTTGAAAGTTGAAGATTTCTTTGGCAAAAATGCACAAGTTCGTATGACAGGTGTGGTGGAGATTGAATCGAGTGCGCCGATGGTTGGTAGCATGGATAATAAGAAAGAATACACGACAACGGTTTATAAACGCGGCGCTGAACATTATTTCAAACAGTTGGCGATCAAAGAGAAAAATGATGCAAACTGGGAACAATGGCAGTGCGCAAAAACTTTTTAAAGAATTATCATGTTACCTGAAAAATCTGATTTACGTTGGAAGCGATTAGTTGAAGGAGATATTCAATATAATTGCGAAGTGATGGCGGCTAATATGCTATTAAAGCGTGTTGTCTATTCGGTACATGAGGATAATTCAGAACAGAATCTGAAGCAATCCATACAAGAAACATATCAATTTTTCATGCGCTATCAATCAATTTTAGAGAATGATATTATTAATATTTTTGGGGATAACCATTAAAAGAGGTTCTCAAATCAAGTTACCATCAATTTAATTGACGTTGTTTCTCGAAATATCATAAATTAACCTGAGTTCGATGTAAGAAATTTCCTACATTGAACCCACGTTAACTACATGATAAGCAATCTATTTCGCATAACCAACATTAGAACTTTTCAGGCTCACGCTTTTTGTCCGCTTGCTCTAACTTTGCTAAATATTCCTGCCATAACTGAATATGATTATCACCAAGATAATACAACCAATCCCATGAATAAATCCCCGTATTGTGTCCATCATCAAAATATAAAGACACTGCATACGTGCCAACGGGGTCAATTTTCTCGATGTTCACATCTTTCTTACCATATTGTAATACCTCATCTTCTGGAGCATGACCACGTACCTCAGCGGAAGGTGAATAAACCCGCAAATACTCATAGGGCAACTCAAAATATCTTTCATTACTAAATGTAATACTTAAAACACGGCTCTTCTGGCGAAACTCCATTTCTGTTGGCGTTGGTGTAGACATCTCATCTCCTTTTAGATTTAGCACTGTGGCTAAAACAATATGTTGTATTTTATAATTTTCAATTGCAAACAACTCATGACAACTGTTTTTTCAAGCATTGCAAGTAACTCTGCTCATCTGGCATCGTGCGATTGCGTTGAGCAGTCCATAAGCTTTCTGCCAGACATTCCATCATATTATGTTCAACTTCATGCTTATCTTGAATTTTTTTAACTGCTTTTGAATAAACAGCGCGGATGCCAATCGGTCGATTAATCATTAATTGTTCATGCAATGCGATATGTAGCCCAACGTGCAAAAAAGGATTAGTTTGTCCCATTTCAGGCAGATAATCTTTATCTAAATCAGCATCTGTTAATTTAGCATGATATTCAGGGTGTAGCAGCATCACATCTCTAACAATTGTTTCAAGAGGTTCTAATTTTTGTTCTTGCTGATGCTTGTGCCAAACTGTACTAAAAAATTGGCGCATTTGTTCGCGATTTTGGGTAAACACGTTTTGATTCACTAAAGTTTGGAAATGCTGACTAATATGGGGTATGTTTGGAAAATTTCACGTAAATTATACAGGGTAAAAATGTAGGACGTGTGATTTATCCTAAAAATAGGAGAATGAACAAAATGGATGACTTACTCGTAAAACTTGTTTTTCAACGCCTGTATGACAATTATGACAAAGCCTGTTAAACGCTTCGCAAGAAAGCAACTGCTGATAACTACCATTTAAAATAACTGCTTAAGCGACCTTGAATTTTATGGATAGCAAAATGCCCTATTGACATGAATTTTCTGGAAATTTTCTCACGTTCATCGTTACTGAAAACACCATAAAAAATCACTAAACTTGTAACTAATGAATACAAAGCACCGCTGACTAAGATAAGCTCAATTGCATTTAAACGCGAATATAAATCGACATCCCAAAAGCTTAATAACCAAAATACGGCAAAACCTGTCAAATAAGGAATAAAACTAGGCAACAATACTTTTTCAAAATAAACTAAATGTGATAAACCTATGGTTTTATTGATATAAGCCCCGTAAATTAAAGCACCTATTAAAGTAGCCAAATTGACGACAATAACAATATCTAATAATTTTATCTCTTCCCATGACATGATGGAAAATAATATGCCCAATCCACCCAGCACAAACATTAATCCCAAGCGTAATAATGGATAAATCAACGTGCGAGAAGGTTTATTCATACCGTTGAAAATAGCAGAACCGGGTCCTGTTAGAACATGTAACTGTTGTGGTAGCGTAAAGAAAACCATTATAAAAGCAATTGCCAACGTATCATAATCTGTCCATGCACCCAACCATCCCATCATCAATGGTGTTGAAAAAGTTGCTAAATAACCCATAATAAAGCCTGTCAACAAGGCCATAATGCGTGAACCTTCAACATACATATCCAACATTTCTTGGTGGCGTTTTTGGTTGTGCATATAAGAGCTGGCAGGTAAAAACACACTATTCATCGACGCGGGAATTGTCACCGCCATTAAAGGGAATTTTGCGCCTAATTCCAATGCCCCTGCTGCATAAATATGAATCATTGAAGCGGCAAGAATTTTATCTATTGAGCGGGTTAAAATGCCTAAAACACCCGCAAGTTGTACAATACTTCCAAAACGGTAAAATAAGCGCAAATATTCAATTCTAATGTGTTGTAATCCAATAGAAAGTGTTGGCAAGGTTTTAAAACAGAGTGAGGTGTAAACGATAATGCTCACTAAATAGCGAATACCGAATGCAATCAATAATGAGTAAATGCCAAATCCTAGTAATAAAAACAAAACAGTAAGTAAGGTTTCTAATGTCGCTGAACCGACTAAAATCAGGCTGGTTTCTGTGATTTTTTGTAAGCCGTTTAAAATGTACATAAATGCACTAATATTGAGTTCTAATAGAAAAATACAGGCAGTACTATAAAATAAAATAAATGCGGTTTGATGCAGATCAACATCAGGATTATTAGGCAGGGTCTGCGGGATATTAAAAACATGAACAATAAGCGTTGGCAAAGTAAACCAAAATATACATAACAACAATAAGCTAATGCTAGAAACCAATACAATACCCGTCGAAATGAGACCGTTAATTTTCTCAATTTCATTCCGCGCATGATACTCTGCCACATAGCGAATATAGACATTAGATACGCCAAATGCGCCTAAGCCTAAATAGCTGATTAACACAAAACACATTGCCCAAATGCCATACTCTGCTTGTCCTACATAAGCTAATACCAATGGAGGTATAAACAAGCGTGTGGCTAAATAAAATACTTTGGACAACACTGATACCAATAAATTCTTGGATACCAATTGCTGCATTTCATGTTTATCAATGGCTTTATACGGTGAAGTACCCATAACACACCACTGTTATTGCAGCACACGTTTAAACTGAAAGCCAGCTAAACGTTGTGACGTTGTTGGAATAACGTTGTTTTGTCCCATTAAATCAAAATTGCGTTGAAATAAATAGCCTTCACTCCAACCAATAAATAAGAAATACATGGGAAGTAATTGTTGCCCTAAATAGACGGTAGCAACTGAAATTGCAAATACAATCAATATACTTAATAAGCTAAAGCCTAAACTACTGCCTCGGGGTTGAACCAATGGCTGCGTCATCACCCGAGTAAACAGCTTAATGCTAGTATATAGAAAAATTAAGACAAAAGAACTCAGAGCAATAATGCCGTGCTCTAAATACAATAATAAATAATAGTTATCAATCGATTTTTGTCCTGTCACCTGAGGCCAATTCTCATGTCCCCAGCCCCACAGATAACTTTGATTCGCAATTTCAATGTAATTTTGAATCAATTGGGTACGATAAATCACCGTTTCCTGCATAGAGCCAAAACCCACATCAATCCGCTTTAAGCTTGCATATTCAACCAGCAAATTCACCAAGGGTACAGAAGCAGCAATTAGTAGCACCATCATAACACTGAATAAACTCCAGCGGTATTTGGTAAATCCAATCACTGATATTGAGCCTGCAATAAACCATGCACCTAATGGCCCCCGCGATAAAGCCGCAAACCCTGCAATGAATAAAACCAAAGCAATTAAATAGCCAAACAATGGTGCTGAAAGTCCTAAAACATTTTGCTTCCATACCTGTTTTCTTGCCAGCCACATGGCTAACCAAAAACTTGAAAACATTGCCGTTGCAAATAAAATAGCATGAGCAAATGGTCCTGCAAGACGCGGTAAACCTTCACGATAGCGCGTCACCCAACCCCAGCCTTGATGTCCAAAGAATATGCCTAACACTTTTTGCCACAGAGTATGGGAACTGTGCGTAACATATTGATAACTACTAATAATAAAAACGATCACCAATAATACGCTAAATAGTTTCGCCACATCAACACTCAGATTATTTTGCATGATAAGACTTTTAGCCAAAACATAAGGCAGCAGAACCGATGCAATCATATCGAAACCTAAGTTTTGCGCATCATCATAACCAATATTGATATATTCTGAATAAGGATTAGAAAAAGCAAAGGCGAGTACAAAAATATCAGTGAAGGTAAATTTCCAACCTTGTAGTCCTTCCATCATCCAAATACCGAATAAAACCAGAATCACAGCCTGATTAAAATTAGGATCAGGAATGCCCATGAAATTATAAAAATAGTAATTGGGGAGCAGAATTAATGTGGGGATATAAACGTAAAGAAATGATTTATGAACGGACTGATTAAATGCAACAATGGCGGCTAATAATGCAAGAGAAATAATCAGAATAACGCCCACAAGATGCTTTTCCTCTTTATCAAATTTGGACAATA
>JAYQWJ020000187.1:0-16243 GCA_035829175.2 Candidatus Albibeggiatoa psychrophila | reverse complement strand
AAATCAATATATAGTTATTTATAGATAGGTTTAGGTAAGTTTGAAATAACGGTCTATGTTCAATTATAAGGTATTCATTATAGGTAGTTTAAGCCTTTGGCTATTATTATCATCTACAATCCAAGCAAAACCACTGTCTATTGCTTTAGTTTTATGGAATGGAGAAACATCTGCTGAACAAAGCTTTAAATCTGAATTAGAGCAATTAGGTTATCAAGTCACTTATAAACAAATCAATGCTGAACAAAGTAAAAAAACATTGGTTTTATCTGTTTATGATAATTTGATGCCAGAAATTAAACAATATGACTATATTTATACGTTTGGGACAACTGTTTCAATGTTAATGAAGAACTTACTTCAAGAACAAGTACCACAAATATTTAATATTGTTGTTGCACCTGTGGAAGCAAAATTAGTTGAAAATTTACAAAAGACAGGCGGTAATATTTCAGGGGCAAGCCCCTCGATTGATTTAGATTTACAACTTAATAATGCGCGAAAATTATTTGAATTTAAAAAGCTTGGGTTGTTCTTTAATCCTCGTGATCGTAACTCATTGATTATTCGTAAAAAATTACAAAAGATAGCCGTTAAACAAGGGTTTAAAATTATTGATTTAAGTTTGCCGCCAGACACGGAACAATTAGATAAATATGTACAAGCTATAAAAAATAATGAGTTGCAACTGGATGCAGTCTATTTGCCCATGGATACATTTATCTCTATGCAAGCAAAAGAAATTGCTGACGCAATGCACTCTCTGAATGTTAAAACGATTGGCGCAAATCTATTACAACTGAAACAAGGTATTTTAGTGGGGACGATTGCAGATTACGCTGAAATGGGACGTGCAGCAGCGCAAGTTGTTTATCAGCATCAACAAAATGGCACATTTGAAAACATACCTGTCCAGTTACCACAACAACCCCGATTTATTATTAATAAAAGGATTGCAAAGCAACTTAAAGTAATGATTCCAGTGGTAATACAAAAATATAAAGAGCTTATAAATTAAGTTTTCAGCAATAGATTTGTTTTGTGTTTAAGATATGAGATAGTAGGCTGATATGATTCACAGTTGTAGCAATCAAATATCAGTATTCAGAAGTTGAAAATATCAAAGCTGGGCTGTTTATTGCACTGGGATTAAAAGCTTGACAAACGATGATAAGCTCATTAAAAACCTATCATACGCATCTTAAAAAGGAACTGACAATGAAAAAGCTCATTTTATTTATTTTGGTTTTGTTTATCGCACAGGGCTGTAGTACCCAACCTAAACAAAATCCACAAACGCTACAAGCTAGCAATGATACTGGGCTTTATCAACCACTCTCTAGATTACCAACCGATGGAAAAACCCAAGGTGTGAATGCTAATCCTAGTTTTACTGGGACAGCGATTAAGCAGTCAATTCCTTCAGAGCGCATTATTTATTTTGATTTTAATAAAAGTGATATTCGTTTTAATGACCGTTTAGTACTTGAACAACATGCGGCTTATCTTACTAAAAATCCACAAGTTTCTATACGTTTAGAAGGTCACGCCGATGAGCGCGGGTCTCGAGAATATAATTTAGCGTTGGGAGAGCATAGAACGTTAACTGCAAAGCGGGTGTTGAATATTTTAGGTGTGGATAATTATCGAATGAGCACTTTAAGTTATGGTGAGGAGATGCCATTAGAGTACAGTCATTCTGAAACCTCTTGGCAACGTAATCGTCGCGTTGAAATTATATATCCTTAAATTACTTCTTTTGGTAGAGACAAGATGTGCGTTGTCTCTACTCAACCAACAATCTCTTCTTGAAATAACTTAATCGTTGGTACTACCTGTTTTCTCAGTATTATCATATAACACTAAAGGTGGGATATTAGAATCAATTACGGTTTCATCAACCACCACTTTAGAAACATGAGCCATTGATGGTAAATCATACATTGTATCTAACAAGGCTTGTTCCATAATTGAGCGCAAACCCCGTGCACCTGTATTACGTTTCATCGCCTTCCGTGCAATTGAGCACAAAGCCTCTTCACGAAACTCTAACTCAGTGCCTTCCATTGAAAACAATTCGCCATATTGCTTAGTTAAAGCATTACGCGGCTCAGTCAAAATTTGTACTAACTGAGCTTCATCTAATTCTTCTAAAGTCGCTGCAACGGGTAAGCGTCCAACAAATTCAGGAATTAAACCATATTTAACCAAATCTTCTGGCTCAATGGTTTTTAATAAATCATTAGCACCACGTTGATCTTCTTTTGCCTTAACATCTGCGGAGAAACCAATACCTGATTTTTCAGTACGCGCACGGATGACTTTATCTAAGCCAGCAAATGCACCGCCACAAATGAATAAAATACTGGAGGTATCAACTTGTAAAAATTCTTGCTGGGGATGTTTGCGACCGCCTTGAGGAGGAACTGAAGCTATTGTGCCTTCAATCAATTTCAATAAGGCTTGCTGTACGCCTTCACCTGACACATCGCGTGTAATTGAAGGGTTATCCGATTTGCGTGAAATCTTATCAATTTCATCAATATAGACAATGCCTGTTTGGGCTTTTTCAACATCATAATCACATTTTTGCAGTAATTTTTGAATGATGTTTTCAACGTCTTCACCGACATAACCCGCTTCAGTCAACGTAGTTGCATCGGCCATTGTAAACGGCACATTTAATAAATTAGCCAAGGTCTCTGCAAGCAATGTTTTACCACTACCCGTAGGACCAATTAGCAATACGTTACTTTTGGAAATATCTACTTCACCTTTCTTGCCATGGGTTTCCATGCGCTTATAGTGATTGTAGACCGCGACAGATAATACTTTTTTCGCGTAATTCTGACCAATAACATAATCATCTAAACGGGCTTTAATTTCATGCGGGGTTGGCAAGCTGCGATTTTGCCCTGTGCCTATTTCATCATCCACCTCTTCGCGGATAATTTCATTGCACAACTCAACACATTCATCACAAATAAATACCGAAGGTCCAGCAATCAGTTTACGCACTTCATGCTGACTTTTGCCACAAAACGAACAGTATAATAAACGTTCGTCGCCTCCTGATTTGCTTTGTTTATCACTCATAACAACCCCTTAACTAGCCTCACTTCTTACTATCACTTTCCTCAGCATCTTGCGTATTTAACGCCAGACGTGTAGTGAGAACTGCATCAATGAGACCGTAATTTAATGCTTCGTCCGCAGACATGAAATTATCGCGCTCGGTATCTTTTTGAATCGCATCAACAGATTTTTTAGTGTGATTCGAAAGGATAGCATTGAGGCGTTCACGCACTTTCAAAATTTCTTTGGCGTGAATATCAATGTCAGTTGCCTGACCTTGGAAGCCACCTAACGGCTGGTGAATCATCATACGCGAATGCGGTAAGCAATAACGTTTGTTTTCAGCACCACCTGTTAATAATAATGCGCCCATACTTGCAGCCTGACCAATACATAAAGTGCTAACATCAGGTTTAATAAACTGCATTGTATCGTAAATGGCCAAGCCTGCACTGACTGAACCACCAGGAGAATTAATATAAAGGTGAATATCTTTCTCTGGATTTTCAGATTCTAAGAAGAGCAATTGTGCCACGACTAAATTAGCCATGTAATCTTCAACTTGCCCCACTAAGAAAATGACTCGCTCTTTTAATAAGCGAGAATAAATATCATAAGCTCTTTCACCTCTGGCCGATTGTTCCACAACCATGGGAACGAGACCAGATGCAACAATTTCAGGTGTAAGATGTGCTGTCATGCAGAAGTCCTATTGTGCTGGATTCATTATCGCTTCAAAAGTAGATTCCATTTCTGAAATATCAGCTTTTTCTAACAACCAATCAACAACTTGCTCTTCTAAGACCATGGATTCAACGTCAGCTAAACGCTTAGCATCAGAATAATACCAATCAATTACAGTTTCTGGCTCTTCGTAAGCGGATGCGATACGTTCTAACATTTCACGTACTTTGTTAGCGTTTGGTTGCATATCGTTTTGGCGTACCAATTCACCCATTAATAAACCAAGCTTAACACGTTTTTCTGCTTGTTCATTAAAATGGCTAGAGTCAACTTGTCCTGCTGCTGAGCCATGCCCTTGCATTTCACGCTGGAAGTTTTCAGCCATACGCTGAGCTTCACCTTTAATCAAGTTTTCAGGCACGTCGCTTGGATTGGCTTCTAATAACGCATCTAAAGTTTGTTGTTTTGCTTTAGTTTTCAGTGTATAGCTTAATTCACGAGACATGTTTTCACGCACGTCTTGACGTAAGCTATCAATTTCACCCGTTTCAACACCTAATGCTTTCGCAAAGTCTTCATCTATTTCTGGAAGCTGACCTTGTTCGACTGTATTAACGTGGATTGAAAAGTGTGCATCTTTACCTTGCAATTCGGGAATGGCATCATATTCATCTGGATATTTTAAGTCAATTTCTACAGCTTCATCTGCTTTAGCACCTGTAATCGCTGCTTCAAAGCCTTCGATGATAATACCTGAACTACCTAAAATAAACTGAAAGCCATTTAAACCTGCTTCTTCTATTTCATTACCGTCAACGCTAACCGCTGCATCTATTGTTACCCGACAGCCCTCTGCTGCACCATCTTCTACCGCTTCCCAAATTCGACGTTGCTCACGTAGTTTTTCAACCATATTGTCTACGTCACTGTCTTGTACTTCGGCGACTTGTTTTTCAACAGCCAAGCCATCTATAACAATTTCGGAGAAGCTAGGAATTACTTCAAATTCGGCGATGTATGACAAGCCTTCGTCTAAATTTTGAATATCGCTATCTAAATCAATTTGCGGATCGCCAGCGAGCTGTAAGCTTTCTTGTTCTACAGCTTCATAAAAGCTTTGCTGAACTACTTCACCAACCACTTCTTGTTTAATTTGGTCGCCAAAGCGTTGTTCAACTACTCTCAAAGGGACTTTACCAGGACGAAAACCGTTTAATTTAGTTGTACGCGCTAATTTTTTAAGACGAGTTTTGACTTCTTCTTGTATACGTTCCTTTGGTATCCCTACCGTCATCCGACGCGCTAAAGCACTCGTTTCTTCAATTGAAACTTGCATACTAATTCTAACCTCTTGCCTCTTGTCACATCACGCGATAGACTGAAAGTGGTGCGAAAGGAGAGACTCGAACTCTCACGCCTTGCGGCACTGGAGCCTAAATCCAGCGCGTCTACCAATTCCGCCACTTTCGCACTGTGGGTATGTAGATAAAATAGATATTTAAAGACTTTTTATTGTGAGTTGTATGCAGAACTTAGGACTTATCGTTATTCTGCATCTCTAACCATAGAGATAGACTCAATTAGCCATTAAAAGGTCAATTTTACACCAACTAATTAAGTTCCGCAAGCATTTTGAATGTTTGGATTGTTTTTCTATCAATGTAATACGCTTTAAAATTAATACTTATGGTCATCTGGTCTAGCAATAAATTTCAATTCAATTATGTTGTTGCAACATGCTATAGGGATTAGCTGTCTTAATGAAAAACATGTCACAATAATGCTAAGTCGTTGCTAAACAATGAGATTGTGTGATGGACGGTGAGCAGTCTGTAAAAGTCGAAGGCGATGTTGATAAGTCGAATATCTCAATTTGTGATAATAATCAGCAGCGTATTTCGAATTATTATCATGGCGTTAAGTTGTGTGATGCTGTTTGGTATGAATTATGGGCTTTGTTAGCGATTGAAAAAATATAGAGTTGCTAAAGTTGTCGTGACTTAAATAATTAGCATAAAATAGTGAGGCAACAGCTAAAATAAGGATAGATAAGATGTTTATGCCATATCGTATATTGCTTAGTTTATTTATTTTATCTTCGATGGAATTGTCAGCATCACCTTTGACTACACAATTGATCAACATTCCAAATATGCGCCAAAGTGAATGTTTAAAACAAGCTCAGGCAGCATTGCAATCATTGCAGTTTCTGGAAATTAAAACGGTGGATAATTTGACTGTATTTGCTCAAGACCCGCCTTATTACGCTGCGATTTTGTGCCATGCGGAAAAAGAAACGGTCTATGTCACGATTTCAGGTAAACGTGCACTGAAAAGTAATCAGTTTATGCAGCAAATTAATAATCACTTTAATCACATTGTGACTCAAAGCAATTTATGCCAGCTTACGCTTAAAAACTGGGATGCGTGTGATGATAAAATGGTGCAATTACGCGGCTATATTCCAGCTCCTCATCAAATTTTACCCGCGCCAATGTTGAATTTTCCAGCGATGTCCAGTATGCAACAAATTGATGCGCCTCAAACTTCAGTTCAGAGTTATATGAATGTTGGAGAACGCCAAGTGATTTTACTTAGCCCACAAATAATTTCATGTTTGGCAAGTTTGGAAGTGATCGGGCGTTTGGAATTAGTTGATTTAGGCGGTGCTGCACGTACCCAAAATAGTTATAAAGGTTGGTCTTTGTTCGTTGATAGTGTTCAATGTTTGCAATAACTTTTGTTAAAAACGTGTCTGACAAGCAATTCACACCTTATGCCTAATGGGTTACAGGGTTTTTTGGCTCTGCATTTTTAGTGATAGTTTATTTGGAATGCTAGATGCTTATTTGATATTTTATGATAAATTATCTGCTTTATTATAAATTTTGGTTGTTAATTATAATAAGTAAATTTATTCTGTTGAAATATATGGCGTTTTCATATTGGTTTTAGCTGTTTTATTATGAATCAAATATGGTTCACAATGTGTCAGTTTTAATTATCAAATTGTGGGCTATAAGCAAGCTACTCAATATCTCTAGCACATAGATAATGCAGTATTTATTGCTAGACATGGGCTTGGATATTTTGATTTAGAAAACTATTTGTAACTAATATTCAGTGTGTTATACGAAAAACACCTTGGTAAAGCTGTAAAGAATAATTTAATTATAAAATAACTTCTTGAACACAACCTTTAAGAATATTTAGTAAATCTTATCAAGATTATGACTTGTAGATTTCCTTATTTTGAATACAATAGAAAAATGTAAGTATCTGTTGTATACTTATGTACCACAATGTAATCTATTTACAATCGTTGGTAGCAGCTTACATCATATTAATATTAAATAATTTCAAGTTTATTAATGGCTAATCTTACAGGTCAAGTAATATTAGCTAGGCACTCAAAATCAGGAGGGTATTACATAATGAAGTATAAGTACACAGATCGCCTTAGAGCGTTGGCACTATGCGTGGGACTTGTTCCCGTCTTGGCATCTGCCCAAGCAAGAATTGTGGTTGAAACCCAACCTGTTCATAGCTTTGATGATGCACTGAATATTAATTTACAAGTCATTCCATCTAATACGACAGATAATGTCACGGGTGATTTGTGGCTTTATCTTCAAGGTCAAGACAAAATTAAGTTATATGTGACACCTCAAGGTATATGCGCAGAAAGTAGCGCGGATTGTACTGTTGCCCCTCTTTTACCTAATAAAACCATTACTGAAGAAATCCTTGATATTGATCAATTACTATCAGCAGATAATGATACAGGTATTCCTTTAAGTGCTGATTTTGAAGGCAGATACTCAATTCATGCTGCATACACGCAACCTGGTGCAACACTAAGCGATGGTGCTTTATTGTCAGTTATTGGTTCAGCTTATTTTGAAGTAGCGGATCAACCTGCACGCCGCCCTAACTTAGTTATTTTCTTAGCAGATGACTTAGGTTATAACGATATTTCTCCTTTTGGTGGCGAAGTTGATACGCCGACTATAGATACTTTAGCTGCGACGGGTACATTATTAACTAATTTCCATTCTCATGCTTCTTGCTCGCCAACACGTTCTATCACCTTAAGTGGTGTGGATAATCATCGTAATGGTTTGGGTACAATGGATGGTAAATTATTAGATGCGCGTTTAGGTAATTCACAAAATCAATTTGCTTATAGAGAAGACATGCCTGATGATGTTATTGAAGTTGACCGTGAGCTTGATATCAATGGCAACGTTAATAATCCAGCGGCGAGTCCAGAAAATATTACAGCAGGCAAATATGGCTTCAAAAATATTGGCAGAAAAGGTTATGAAGGTCATTTAAATCAAGATGTTATCACGATTGCAACTGTATTAAGAGATGCAAATTATCACACTTATATGATTGGTAAATGGCATTTAGGTGAAGCTGAAGGCTTCCGTCCATATTATCGTGGTTTTGAAAAAACATTTGCTTTATTAGAAGGTGCAGGCAGTAACTTTGACCATATTGGATTTAGCCCTAATTTCCCTTACACTCACTATACAAAACAAGGTAAAGTAGTTGAATTACCGAGTGCTATAAAAGTGGCAGCGACTCGTGCAGCAGCGGACGCTTTAGTAGGCTATGCAGATAAATATCAAGTATCTGATAGTTTCTATTCAACTCGTGATTATACTGACTTCATGATTAATAAAATCAATGCGGATCGTCAGATTGATCAACAACGTAAACCATTCTTTGCTTATTTTGCTTACCAAGCTCCTCATGCACCATTGCAAGCTCCTGAAGATTTAATCGAAAAATATTTGCCTATTTATTCACAAGGTTGGGATGTGGTTCGTAAGCAACGTTTTGACAAAATGACTGAATTAGGCATTATTCCTCCAAGTTTAGAATATCCAGAAAGATGGACACATACTAAAGCAAATGGAGACTTTGTTGCGCCTGCTTGGGATGATTTGAACGATAATGAACGTGCAGTGTATGCGAAGAAAATGGCTATTTATACAGGCATGATTGAATACATGGATTACAACATGCAACGGTTCATGGATTATTTGAAAAACATTGGCGAATTTGATAATACCGTGTTCTTATTCTTCGGTGACAATGGTGCTGACGACCAAGACCGTGACACAACGCCTGTTTACTTAAAATGGTATAAAGATTCAGCCGATACTTTAGGTATTACCAATTGTACGCTAGATGATTTAGAGAGCTCTGAAGACATCACACAAAAAGCTTGTTACGCAGGTATGGGTTTACCTAAGTCTTTATTGACCATGCACCCAGCTTGGGCACAAGCGACTGTTTCACCATTCTACGCTGCAAAAGCGACTATGGCGGAAGGTGGTTTACGTGCAGCGGCGGTCATTTCTGGTTTAGATATTCAGAAAGGGGCTAAATCTGGTGCGTTTATGTCTGCGTTAGATGTATTTCCAACTTTCTTAGATTATGCACATGTTGCTCATCCAGCAAGTAAAACCTCTATTCCAGGTTCATTGGTACGCCATACTGATACACAGCGTAATCCTTCATTTGAATATAGTTCAGATACGCCTAATTTACGTTTTGTCTATCCATTAGATGGTCGCTCGTTCCGTTCTGTATTAAATGGTACTGCTGATAAAGCCTATGGTGACAGAGATGCAATTGGTTTTGAATTATATGGAACTATCAATCGTGCGATATACATGGGTGATTGGAAAATCTTAAAAGTGGGTGATGCGCCTTGGGGTGCAGGTGAAAAACAACAATGGTCATTCTTCAATCTTAAAGAAGACCCAAGAGAATCTGTTGATCTTAAAGCAGACTTCCCAGATGATTTCACCGATTTCTTTATCAGACCATTAGATTTGGGTGAAGGCTTTACTAATTATCTTACTGAAAAAGGTATTGACCCTGCATCTGATTTAGCAGTTCGTATGAACGCTTATGCTGATATGATTCAAAAATATGCAGTTTATGCGACCAATGTACGTTACATTCCTAATGTTTCAGATCAAAGAAACCAACGTAGTGACAATGAAGAGTAGTTATTTACATTAAATTTGTTTTTATTCAGTAAATAACCATGAAAGGTGGCTTGAATGATTCAGGCTGCCTTTTTTTTGCTTAAAAACTAAGAATTTCTATATAGTATCTGTATACTGGGAAAACTTACTATTTCCAGCTTACAGAGGCCTGATTATGCAAAGTGCATTGTTTGCTCTCCTAAATCATCGACTGTTGCATTTCTTATTGATTGTTCTAGCCATAATTGGTGTTTATGGGCACACGTTAGATGTTCCATTCTATTTAGATGATTTCTCCTCAATTCAAGAAAACCCACTAATTTATCAATGGCAAGGCACGATTAAAGAATTATGGCAATTTGCGCCGATGCGAACTGTAGGCTATTTGAGTTTTGCGCTAAATTATCAAATTCATCAATTTCAAGTCGAAGGCTATCATATTGTTAATATTAGTATTCATGTTTTAGCCAGCTTGAGCGTTTGGATATTATTGTTAGGACTTGTGCGCACACCCGCTTTAAAAGAAACGCTGTCACCAGAAGCAAAAATATGGCTACCATTGATTACAGCACTCTTTTTTGCATTACATCCATTACAAATTCAAGCTGTCACTTATGTAGTACAACGATTGGCATCACTTGCGGCTTTGTTTTATATTGTGGGAATGTTGGCGTATGTCTATGCACGTTTGACCCAAAATCTATTACCACGTTTATTGTGGATAGGTTTATTAATTTTATGTATGGGCTTGGGAATTTTAACCAAACAAAATACCGCCACCTTGCCATTTAGCTTGTTACTAATTGAATTGGTTTTTTTCCCTAACCATCTGCGACGTTTACTGTTGATTACGGGTTTTGCTATTGCAAGTTTAGCGGGAGTTTGGGTTATTTTAGCCTTAGCATTTCAATACAATCCGTTTTCCTTGCAAGCGATGGAAGCCTTGACCAAAGAAACAACGACCATATCGCGCGAATCCTATTTAGCCACCCAATTCCATGTATTGTGGACTTATATCAAGCTGTTTTTCTATCCTGTTGGAATGCACATTGATTATGATTATCCGATGACAGAAACACTATTCAATCCTCAAACCTTGCTTGCATTTGCAGGACATTTGGCTTTGGTCATCATTGGATTCATCAGTATCAAACGCTTTCCACTCATCGCTTTTGGGCTTTTATTTTATTACTTAGCTCATGCGGTTGAATCCAGTGTGATTCCGATTCGTGATGTAGTGTTTGAGCATCGTACCTATTTGCCAAACCTCGGTTTATTTGCTTTATGCGCTTGGGTGCTAGTGGTTCAGCTGCCGCGTTGGTTGGATAAAAATACTGCAATTCTTTTAGTTTTAGCCATCACGATAAGCTTAGGCGCGATGACCTGGATGCGTAATCAGGTTTGGCGTAATCCAATTGCATTATGGCAGGATAATGTAGAACAATCGCCATCGAAAAACCGCGCGTGGGTGATTTTAGGCAAACATTTGATTCAAGCAGAACGCCCTCAAGAAGGGATTAAAGCCTTATTACGTTCGGGTACAAAAGTAGAAAATGCCGATGGTTCAAATAGCACTACTTATTCTGCTGAAACTTTATTAAATTTGGTGGTTGGATATAAAAAACTCAAACAATATGAACACGCATTAAATATTATCAATCAAGTGATTTATAATCCAAGCATAGACACACTCAATCGCGCCAAGTTTTATATTAATCGGGGCAATATTTATTATGAGTTGGAACAGTATGACGAAGCTGAACAATCTTATTTAACCGCGATTCAACTTTATCCACAAAGTATTTCCGCACGCGCTAATTTAGCTAGCATTTTCGCTGCAACAGGACGTTTACAAGAAGCTGAAAATACATATTTAGATATGTTGGTGATTGATCCACATAATACGGTTATTTTGCAGAATTTGGAGAAAGTGCGCCGAATGCGTCAATAAATCATGTTAGGGTTTTTTGATGCAGGATAAAAGACTGATTTATGATTATTTTTATCTAGGCTTAGGACTACCAGTTATTCAAGTATTGGTAGTCCTGTTATAAGAAAATAACTATCACAAAATTTAAGTTGCTGAAGTTTCAGTCACGTTTTGCTTTTGCTTATAATCGGCAATCGCGGCTTTAATCGAATCTTCGGCTAATACTGAGCAATGGATTTTAACAGGTGGCAATGCCAATTCTTCTGCAATTTCAGTGTTTTTAATCTGTGCTGCTTCATCCAAGGTTTTGCCACGTACCCATTCAGTGAGCAATGAACTTGATGCAATCGCACTACCGCAACCGTAGGTTTTAAATTTTGCGTCTTCAATCACACCATTGTCATCAACTTTGATGGTTAAGCGCATTACATCACCACAAGCAGGTGCACCGACCATGCCTGTGCCCACATTAGAATCTGCGCTATCTAATGCACCAACATTACGTGGATTTTCGTAGTGGTCTAATACTTTTTCTGAATAAGCCATGATAAATTCTCCAAATCAAAAGTGTTAATGAGCTGCCCACTCTATGGTGCTTAAATCAATACCGTCTTTGTGCATATCCCACAACGGTGATAAGGCCCGTAATTTATTCACACTGTCATGAATCAGTGAAATAGCATAATCGACATCTTGCTCAGTGGTAAAACGTCCTATCGTAAATCGAATTGAACTGTGAGCAAGCTCATCATTGCGACCCAATGCCCGTAATACATAAGAGGGTTCTAAACTAGCGGAAGTACATGCAGAACCCGATGATACGGCTAAATCGCGTAATGCCATAATCAAAGATTCGCCTTCGACAAAATTAAAACTGACATTTAAATTGCCCGCAACTCGGTGTTCAAAATCACCATTAATATAAATTTCTTCAATGTTTTGTAAGCCATCCCATAAACGTTGACGCAAGGTGAATACACGCTGATTTTCAACATCCATTTCAAGTTTGGCAATCCGAAATGCCTCGCCCATACCAACGATTTGATGAGTTGCTAATGTGCCCGAACGCATACCCCGTTCATGACCGCCGCCGTGCATTTGTGCTTCTAAACGAACCCTTGGCTTACGACGGACAAACAATGCGCCCGAACCTTTTGGTCCATAAATTTTATGCGCCGAAAATGACATTAAATCAACTTTGGTATTTTGCAAATCAATCGGGACTTTACCTGCACTTTGTGCCGCGTCAACATGAAATAGAATTTTGTGTGAGCGGGTCATTTCACCAATCGCTGCAATATCGGTCACAACGCCAATTTCATTATTAACGTGCATCAAACTAATCAAAATTGTATCATCACGAATCGCGGATTCTAATTTTTTCAAATCAATTAAGCCATTGGTTTCAGGCTCTAAATAAGTGACTTCAAAACCTTCGACTTCTAACTGCCGACATGTATCTAATACGGCTTTATGCTCAGTTTTAGCGGTAATAACGTGTTTACCTTTTTTGCGATAGAAATGAGCAGCCCCTTTAATCGCTAAATTATTTGACTCGGTTGCACCTGAAGTCCAGACAATTTCTCGTGGGTCACAACATATTAAATCCGCTACCTGTTGACGCGCCTCGTCAACCATTTTTTCAGCATTCCAACCAAATTCATGTGAACGTGAAGCAGGATTGCCAAAATTGCCATCCATTGTTAAACATTGCATCATTTTTTCTGCAACTCGTGGGTCTACGGGCGTTGTCGCAGAATAATCCATATAAACAGGTAATTTCATTAGTTCTCTCCGTCATCAATTTGGGACGAGTAATCCTTAACTAAAATTGGCATAAAAACTCGGGATTACCAATCCTTGGAGTTTTAAACTATTATTTGTTAAATCGCAACTGCAAGCGCAAGTGAACGCATTTCGTGTAATTGTTTTTTTATCGCTGCAAATAATCGATGTACATCCGCAGCATTTTGTTCTTTGCCAAGACTAAATCTTACTGCATTATGAGCTTGCTCGGCACTGTAGCCCATTGCTTGTAGTACATGACTTGGTTCAGTTTTACCCGCATAACAGGCTGAGCCACTGGAGACCGCTATATCTTCATGGTCTAATCCTAGTAGCAAGGTTTCGCCTTTTATATCATCAACTACAATCATGGTTGTATTGGGTAAACGTTCTACGGATTCTGCAACAATTTCCAGCCCATCTAAACTGGATAAATAAGTTTCAAGTTGTTGTTTTAAATCTTTATAGTGCATAAAACGAGTATTGATTTCATTCGATGCAATTTCTGCTGCTTTACCAAATCCAACAATGGACGCAATATTTTCTGTACCACTGCGCAAACCTTTTTCTTGTCCACCACCGTGTAATAAGGGTTCTAACACTTTACGTTTATCAGTAATTAATGCCCCAATACCTTGAGGTCCATAAAATTTGTGTGCGGATAAGGTCAGCAAATTCGCACCTATCAGATTAAAATCAATCGGTATTTTTCCAGCCGCTTGTGAAGCATCGGTATGAAAAATAATATCTCTTTGCTGGCTTGCTTGCGCAATATCTTGAATCGGACTGATAACCCCCGTTTCATTATTCGCCAACATGACTGAAATAAAGCGTGTATCGTTTTGTAGTAAATTGTCCTGAAATTGAAGCACACCATTGTGATTGACAGGAATCGTATCGACACGCCAGCCTCGCGTTTGCAAACTTTTCGCGGCATTTAATACTGAGGCATGTTCAGTTGCACCGATTAATAAGTGACCTGTTTGTGTTACATCACTTTTGATTGCAAAATTATTGGCTTCTGTGCCACCACTGGTAAATATGACTTGTGCGGGATAAGCATTGACTAACATCGCCACTTGTTCACGGGCTGTATCAATCGCCGCTCGTGCTTTTCTTCCGTAATGATGGGCACTAGAGGCATTACCATGTGCAACAGTAAGGTAAGGCAACATTGCTTCTAATACACGTTCATCTAATGGGGTGGTGGCATTGTTGTCAAAATAATACATTGAGCTTAAACCATTGCTGCGTGATTATGGCTGGCGCGGGTTTGAGTAACGAGGCTTGCAACATCGCCGTCGGCTGTATTTTCAGCATGTTTTTTAATCACTTGGGCTAAAGTGATACCTGTTAAAAACTCCCGAATTTGACAACTTAATTCAGTCCATAATTCATGACTTAAACAACCTTGTCCATCTCGGCAATTTTTCTGACCTTTGCAATGATCGGCACTGATATTTTCATCAACTGCTTCAATGACTTCAACTACGGTAATCTCTGTTGCATCGCGGCTTAAACGATAACCACCACCTGGTCCACGCGCACTATCAACTAATCCATTACGACGTAGTTTAGAAAAAAGTTGTTCTAAATAGGATAAGGAAATACCTTGGCGTTTTGATATATCGGATAAAGTAATCGGTCCATTTTCGCGGTTGATTGCTAAATCCAACATGGCAGTAACCGCATAGCGACCTTTAGTAGTTAGTCTCATGACAATATTTTCCTCTTGAATAACCACATAAAATTAACACCTAACGATTGTAGTGTTACATAACTCAGTATTTTAGTCAACTATTTTATTGGTGGGTTCTTTCGGTTTTTTTTCAAGCTTTAATCTAAGTTATATTTTTATCAAGGTCTGAAAATAGAGCTTACTTAATAAATTGTCTAAAATGGTTTAGAATAATTGTTTTATTGGGCTAAGCTATTAGTCTAATTATAATAACTATAAATTTTAATTATCATTGGAGTTGGGAATATTATGCGTAAAGCATTGCATCTTTTAGCAGTATCATCTTTATTTTGCACAGGTTTAGTGTATGCAGAAGGGAGTCATTGGACTTACTCAGGTGAAACAGGACCTGCACATTGGGCTGAGGTAAATTCTGATTATCACGTTTGTGCGGAAGGTAAAAATCAATCACCTGTGAATTTGACCGATTTTGTTGAAGCTGATTTACCCGCGTTAACATTTGACTATCAAACTCAAGCCAAGGAAATTTTAAACAATGGTCATACCATTCTGATTAATATGGCAGAGGGTAGTAGTTTAGGCGTGGATGGCTTAACTTTACCGGCAATGCAGTTTCATTTCCATTCACCTAGCGAAAATCAAATTAATGGTGAATCATTCCCAATTGAAATGCACATTGTTCATGGCGATGGTGTGGGTAATTTTGCAGTGATTGCGGTGATGTTTAAAGAAGGTGAAGCGAATCCAGCACTAGAATCACTTTGGGCAAATATGCCAACAAATTCAGGCGAACATCGTGGATTGGAAAATGCGGATTTATCAGGCTTATTACCTGAAGATAAAGATTATTATCGTTTTACAGGCTCTTTAACAACACCACCTTGTTCAGAAGGTTTACGCTGGTTAGTGTTAAAAAATCCTGTCACTGCATCCAAAGCCCAAATCAAGCAATTTCAAAAAGTGATGCAACATCCTAACAATCGTCCTTTGCAGCCAATTAATGCGCGAGTGATTTTGCAGTAAACAACGTGTTGCAGGATGCGCTACACTTACATAGAA
>JAYQWJ020000186.1:0-2657 GCA_035829175.2 Candidatus Albibeggiatoa psychrophila | reverse complement strand
TCGGTTAAAGCACAATCAACTGCAAAACCTGTTACCCAAGCAGTTAAACCTAAAACAACAGCTCAAAAGCCAACTGATAGCGTAAAAGTAGCCGAAGCTAAAACACCTCCACAAAAACCCACGCGGCGTAAAACCACTGCCCGTAAAACAACTAAAAAAACCTCATAAGGGAGATTGCACTGTGTTTACAATGATGGTTACACCAGAATGTGCTTCAGTTGCTAAAGTCGGTGGATTAGGTGACGTGGTGCAGGGATTGGCACAAGAGCTTGCGATTCGCGGCAATGATGTCGAAGTGATTTTACCCAAATATGACTGTATGCGTTATGACCGAATTTGGGGGTTGGAAAAAGTCTATGAAAGTTTGTGGGTACCTTTCTATGATCAATGGATTCATTGTGATGTTTATTTTGGATTTGTTGATAATATTAAGTGTTTTTTTATTGAATCGCATTCGGAACATGATTTTTTCAATCGGGATAAATATTATGGCGATATAGATGATGTGACCCGATTTGCATTTTTTTCACGCGCCGCACTGGAATTTATGCTTAAGGCGAATAAACAGCCCGATATTATCCATTGTCACGATTGGCAAACCGCCCTTGTTCCTGTGTTGTTATATGAGGTTTATCATCAATTAGGCATGAGCAATACAAAAGCTTGTTTTACTTTGCATAATATGGGACATCAAGGGATTACAGGCAAGGAAGTATTGCAGCAATCGGGTTTGGATGTGGCTAAATTAATGACTGCTGAGAAAATGTTAGACCCGCAGCATGACGCGGTGAACTTGATGAAAGGTGGCATTATTTTTTCTAATTTTGTCTCCACCGTTTCACCGACTTACGCATTTGAAATCCAACACACCGAACAAGGTCAGGGATTACAAGGAATTTTACAAGCCAATAGCCATAAATTAGGTGGTGTATTGAATGGGATTAATTATGACATTTGGAATCCTGAAATTGACCCTTTTATCCCGCATCATTACAACATGGATTCGTTGCCCAATAAGGTGAAAAATAAACAAGCCTTGCGCCAACGCTTAATGTTACGTGAAGATTTTAAACCGTTGATTGCAGTCGTGAGTCGCTTGGATAAGCAAAAAGGTATGGATTTGATTTTACACGCGATTTACTATGCCTTATCTCAGCAAGCCCAATTTGTTTTACTCGGCGCGGGGGCAGAAGACAGTATTAATGCCAAATTTTGGGATGTGAAGCAGGAATTGAATGAGAATCCTGATTGTCATTTAGAAATTGGTTACGACGAAGAATTAGCCCATTTGATTTATGCGGGTGCAGATATGATTTTAATTCCAAGTATTTACGAGCCTTGCGGTTTAACCCAAATGATTAGTTTGAAATATGGCACAGTGCCCATTGTGCGTGAAACGGGTGGTTTAGCCGATACGGTATTTGATGCTAATTATGCTGAAAAATCCTATGAAGAACGAAATGGTTATGTCTTTTCAGATATGAGTCCTTTGGCTTTAGAATCTGCGATGAATCGGGCGATTGGCTTGTGGTATAAATATCCGCGTTATTTTCGTCAGCTACGTGCGAATGGAATGCGTCAAGATCATTCATGGAATCAGTCAGGTCAAGATTATATGAATATCTATGAGCATATCCGTGCCTAGTCGTTTTCATCTTATTTAAAATTTGGGTAATGGAGCTTGCGTAGTGCAGGAGTGCAAAACTTGTTTTGCAAGTGACCCGCTCTACATTTTATAGGACTACCAAAATTTGTTAGCATTTTTAATTGATTGGAGTTGATTGTAAAAATCGGTTAAATGCTCAGTGCGAGTAAAATGCAGCGTTTTTAGATTAAATCATATTATAACGGCGTTTATGTTTTTGATGATTGACTCAGGCATAATAGATTAAACTATATGTGATGTATTATGCGATACAACCTGAAATAACAAGGAGGAATATTTTGACACCTGATGAGAAAAAACAACAAGTTGCTAAAGCTGCGTTAGAACACGTAGAACCAAATATGATTATTGGAATTGGTACAGGCAGTACTGCCAATCATTTTATTGATGCCTTAGCGGCGATTAAACATACGATAGAAGGCACAGTCGCAAGCTCTCAAGCCAGTGCTGACCGTTTGAAATCACATCATATTCCTGTTTTAGATTTAAATGGTGTATCTGAAATTGATATTTATTTTGATGGTGCTGATGAAGCGACCAAGCATTTGCATTTAGTTAAAGGGGGTGGCGGGGCTTTAACCCGTGAAAAGATTGTTGCAGCGGTCAGTAAAAAATTCGTCTGTATGGCAGATGACAGTAAATTAGTTAATGTATTGGGCGCATTTCCATTACCGATTGAAGTGATTCCAATGGCACGCAGTTATGTGGCACGCGAAATTGTTAAATTAGGTGGTAAACCTATCTGGCGTGAAAAATTTGTGACCGACAACGGCAATCATATTTTAGATGTCCACAATTTAAACATTGCCGAACCTGTTAAATTAGAACAAGAACTTAATCAAATTGCAGGTGTTGTGACCAATGGTTTATTTGCGCAACGTCCTGCTGATATTTTGATGTTAGGCACTGATTCAGGTATTCAAGTCATAGAATGATAGCCTCGTACGCTTGATGTGAAATGAATTTTTAAGTAATTGAAATAAAAAGAGAT
>JAYQWJ020000185.1:0-3059 GCA_035829175.2 Candidatus Albibeggiatoa psychrophila | reverse complement strand
GCTTTTTGGCTATCACCTAATAGGGTTAAATATTTTTCGCCAATATTACCCAAATTAACAGCTTTCTCACGCTGGGCAGTGCTTGAATCGGAGTCTAGGGCATAAATTTTATCTAAAGAATCAATATTATATTCTAAAATGCTTGCCACTAAACGGTGGGTATTGGGAATATTGGCTAAAATATCAGGAATTTCGTAAGTAAATGTACTGATAACTTCTAAAGCTAAATTTTTTTGTTGTTCCGCGAGCTGCTCTTGTTGCCGTGCTTGTGTGGCATTATCCCATGCTTGTTGCTGTGCAAGCCATGCCCAAATCGCCAAACCTATCGCAACCACACTAAACCCCACAGAAATACGTGTAATGCGACGTTGGGTCTGTAACTGCAATTGACTACGTTCTATTTTCCGCGCAACTTGCTGACTGGCAGTTAAAAACCGATAATCATCAGCACTCAACTCCTTACCCTGCACAAACGCCAACGCATCCATCAACGCCTGCCCACGTAACAAACGCGATTCATCCTGCTCATCAGACTGCTGCCAAGCCCGCAACGCATCCGCATAAGGTCGTAACGCCTGCAATGCCTGCTCAACCCATGTCTTATCAAACACCTGTGCATAAATCCGATTATAAACCTGAATACAATCCTCACGCTGCACCACCAATCCCGACAAACGCAACATACTTTGTAATCCACTGTATTCCGCTTTCGCACTCAACATTAACCCATCTTGCAATAACACCTGCTGATACAACCCCAACAACGCACTAGCATGAAGCTCCTGACTCAATAAACGATCGCGAATCGTGCGGAAATGGGCTGGCTCATCCTTCGTTTCCCAAAAATCAATCACTTTTGCCTGCACCACCGCCGCCACTTTATTCTGCTCATCTCCCGCCGCAATAAACTGCCCTGCTAACAAAGCACATAATTTCTGAGTTAAAAACGGCTGACCGCCCGTCCAATCCAATATTGCCTGCAAAACCGCGCTTGAATTCTCCGCATCAATCCCACCTAACAACGGCTGCGCTTCCTCAATGTCAAACCCGCACAAATCAATTGCAACCCCAATATTAAACGGTGTGCGCTTCTTATCCGTAATCAAATCACTGGGACTGGCAACCCCTAAAATCGCAAACGTCAAACGCTGATACACAGGATTATCGGCACGCTTATCATGACAAGAACGAATAAACGCAAACAAATCCGACACCGAAAAACCCAAACTGCGAATACTATCCGACTCATCCACCAACACCACAATCGGTTGTGCAATGCGCGGCAAAATCTCTTCATCAATCAAAATACTCAAACGCTGAATCAACGACAAATCATCATGCGCTCGCCACCACTGACTAAGCGGAATCTCTTCCAACAAACCCACATCACTCAACAAACAACGGGCAATCCCCGCATACCACTGCGATTGAGTAATATCTTCCGTGCCAATCGCGGTTAAATCAATCGTCACACACAATACACCTTGCGCCTGCAAACGCCGCGTCACCTGCACCCGCAAACTCGACTTTCCCATTTGTCGCGCATTCAACACATAACAAAATTTTCCCGCTAACAACGCATCAAAAAAATCCGTATCCGCTTGACGGCTCACATAACTTGGGGCATGAGCTGCTAAACTGCCACCAATTTGATAAAATGATTCAGACATGATTACCTGCTTATTCTGTTGCACACGATGGATATACTGTAAAAACAATATGTTGTCTCTACAAATAAAATGCAATATTTACAAAATACGGCTAAAATACTGTCGATACAATGCCAAACGCGGTTCAACTTCATTATTATCCGTAAATCGAATCAAACCCAAACTATTCAATTTAAACCCCACGTTAGACTCAACTATAATAGGATGCTCAGTTTTAACAATCTGTTTCATATCCTTATCCAAACCAAATTGCTGTAAATGATTCAAATGCCGCCGTAAATGCTCGTTATAAATACCATTATTAGATGTCGCGGTTTCACACAATTGCTGCAAACTCAACTTGCCTGTTGCCACTGCATAAAAACCCAAACGCAATAAATACGGATGTCCACCGACCAATTGCCGTAATTGCCGCAACTCATCATCCGACCAACTCAAACCATGCCGCAACATCAAATCTTTTGACTGCTCAAGATTAAATAATGCCAATTGAATCGGCAAACCCACATTAAACGGTGATTCATTGATGTCTAACTGAATGTAAACCTCTTGCGAATGGGCTAAAACAAACTGCAACTTTTGCCACAATGGCTTATTTTTTCCCATTTCATGCCAAGAGCGCAACATTCCCAAAAAATCCTTAGCCACTGTTTTATATTGAAAAACCCGATCCACCTCATCCAAAGAAATGATTAAATACTCAGCATCGACGTGAGGCAAAATAGACTGTTCAAAATAATCCAAACAACAGGTTTTACTACCAAAAACAGCACTATCCCAATGCTCAGCAGGTTCAAATGCCACACCAAGCTGCTTGGCAATCCGTCCCGTAAACCATTGCAACAATCTATCTAAATCTTGCACGATAGACTCTTCAACCGTTTGTAAATCCAATTCAACGCTTTTGACTGACTGCGTGGTTTGAGCATGATGTAAAATCCGCGCAATCAACGACGATTTACCCATTTGGCGCGGGGCTTTAATCCGAATCAACGCATTAGATTTTTCAATAGCGGCAAAACAGTCTTTTTCAACGGGAGGGCGTTCAATATAAAAGGCTGAATTCAAAGACACTTGTCCTTCTGGCACATCCTCCAATTTAATATTAACAGCACAGAGATTAGGAGTGCGACAACGCTTTTTACGCTGATGTTTTCGATATTTATCATATAAAAACCAACTGCCTGTAATTAATGAAAGCACCGTTCCTATTGCTGCTGCAATCATAGCAGGCGTATCAAATAAATCGATGAGATATGACATAAAACCAGCCTCGATATTTATACCTGAAAAACAGTTTAACAATATTTTAATTGGAAAAGAGAATAGAAATATGTCTGACTCCCAAATTCTATTTGGGAGTAATGTCCAGAAGCTCCGCTTCGCGTT
>JAYQWJ020000184.1:0-2403 GCA_035829175.2 Candidatus Albibeggiatoa psychrophila | reverse complement strand
CAAACCAATAACGTTTACGCTCAAAAGGGTATGTTGGCAATGGTATGCGTAGACGTGTTTCATTTAAATACATCTTTTTCCAATCAATATGAATACCTTGTAACCATAATTGACCTAGTGTGTGTAGCATAGCACCACTATTATCCGTTTCATTTGAATCAATCAATGTTGCCAATATTTGTTGCTCTTGTGTAGCTAAATATTGTTTTGCGAGTAAATAAAGTGTGTTCTGAAGTGAAATATCTAATAACGTAATATTATCAAATGATTGCGGAAGTTGTGTAAAAGTTGCTTGAATATTATCCTGTGCCATAAGTTGTTTTTGCCAATAATTGCTATGTGCTATTACTTGAGGATCGACCCAATTACCTGTAGATGCGGAAAGATAGAGTAATTTAGGTGGATAAAATTCAGTATCACTTAATGTCTGCTCAAATAGAGCACAATCAGCAGTTTCTTGTTCCATAAAATAATGGCGTTCAATAAAAAGTAATAATGCCTCTTCTAAGCTGAAAACATCCGCTATACAAGCTGCAACATATTCCCCAATCCCGCGCCCCATAACTGCCTGAGGATAAACACCCCAAGACATCCATAATTTAGCAACTGCATATTGGACAACAAATGATATTGCGTGAATTATTGTTTTATTTGATACGTGATTAGATTGAGGTTGTTTGTGTGCATATAACACTTCACGTAAATCAATTTGCAAATGTGATAGTAAAAAATGGGAGCAATAATCTATTGTTTCACGAAAAACACTTTCAGTCTCATACAGTGTTGAATCCATACAAGTCAGTTGATTTGATTCATCAAACATAAAGACCAAAATGGGTGATTTTTCAGTTGCAAACTCATAGTGCTCAATATATTCAGGTTCTTTTAATTGAGTAATTGCATGTTCAATCGATTCACAAACAAAACAACTTCTATAATCAAATTCGACCCGACCTATTTGTAATGTATAAGCAATATCATTTAAATTCAGTTCTGGGTGTTCAATCAAATACTCAAGCAATTGTTGTTGTTTTTGCTGTAAAGCAGATTGAGAACGCGCTGATAATATAATCAAATGATGAGAATGCTTGCCTTCAGGTGAGATGATGTCAGGCGCTTGCTCTAAAATAATATGCGCATTTGTACCGCCGACACCAAACGCATTAACCGCTGCTCGGCGTGGAGTATCATGAGCAGGCCAATCTTGCAAATCGGTATTTACATAAAACGGACTATTTGCAAAATCAATTTTAGGGTTCGGTTGTTTAAAATGTAAAGAAGGTGGAATTTGTTTGTTTTTTAAAGCCAATACAGTTTTGATTAGACCAGCCACACCCGCTGCCGTTTCTAAATAACCAATATTGGTTTTAACTGAGCCTAACGCACAATAGTTTTTAGCTTGAGTTTCTGAACGGTAAGCTTGAGTTAATGCAGCAACTTCAATTGAATCACCTAATATTGTTGCTGTTCCATGAGTTTCAACATATCTAATGGTTTCTGGTAAAATGTCTGCAATTGCAATCGCCTCTGATATCGCTTGAGTTTGGGCTGTGACACTGGGCGTGGTATAGCTCATTTTATGTGCACCATCATTATTAACCGCAGTACCTCGAATAACCGCATAAATGGTATCGCCACATTCGATTGCATTATCCAAGCGTTTTAATAAAACAATGCCCGCACCATTTCCCGGTACAGTGCCACAGGCATCTGCATCAAAAGTACGACAATGACCATCAGGTGAAAAAATCATACCCTGTTGATATAAATACCCTGTTTTATGTGGAAACGAAATAGAAACACCGCCTGCCAATGCCATATCACATTGATAATCAAGCAAAGCCTGACATGCCATGCTGACGGCCACAAGAGAAGTAGAACAGGCTGTTTGTATCGTCATGCTAGGACCTGTTAAATTTAATTTATGCGAAATACGAGTACATAAAAAATCTTTGTCATTGCCTAACATTAATTTGTAGTTATGCTCAGGATTATCTAAATCAAATTGAGGTAATAAATGACGTAATAAATAAGTATTTGTACCTCCCATACCACCATAAAGCCCAATTGGACTTTCACAAGTTTTAGGATTGTATCCTGCTGATTCTAATGCTTCCCAAGCACATTCTAAAAATAAACGTTGTTGTGGATCAGTTATCGCTGCCTCTTCTGGGGTAAAACCAAAAAATGCAGCGTCAAAATATTCCACTTTATCTAAAGATGCTTTAGCTTTAACATAATTGGGTTGTTGGAGCTGTTCTGTTGTCACGCCTGAATCAAGTAATTCTTCATCAGAGAAAAATGTGACGGACTCAACGCCATGCTTTATATTTTGCCAGAATTGTTCGATATTTTCTGCACCAGGAAAACGTCCAGCGATTCCAATAATAGCAATGCCTTCTT
>JAYQWJ020000183.1:0-15374 GCA_035829175.2 Candidatus Albibeggiatoa psychrophila | reverse complement strand
ACAGCTATTCAACGCATTATAAACTAAAAATAGAACAACTGTTTTTCCACAACTTGTATTAATCGCTATTGATTGGGATTAAAAAATAACTTACGAACATTAAGGACTGATAATGCCAGCCTATATTTCATAATTCCTAAAATTTAAAATCTTTATGTCCTGCGAGCAGCTTTTCAGCTTTTTCTTTTGGCAATGGTTTAGAAAAATAATAACCTTGACCATATTCACAATCTAAACTGCGTAATTTTAATAAATGCTCTAATTCTTCAATGCCTTCTGCAATCACATTCATGTTTAAGCTGTGCGCTAAAGCAATAATCGTTTCAACAATAATCATATCCACTTCGCGCGTACCCATACTAATCACAAATGATTTATCAACTTTGAGCGTATCGGTAGGTATTTGGGTTAAATAAGCTAATGAAGAATAACCTGTGCCAAAATCATCAATCCCCAATTTAATTCCTAAATTTTTCAACATCGTCATCATGGCGGCACTAATTTTAAAATCATCCATAATCACGCTTTCAGTAATTTCGAGCTTCAAACAAGAGGCAGGCAAACCTGTTCTATTTAATGTACTTTGAATGCAATCAATTAAATTGGGTTGTCCAAATTGCTTAGCAGATAAGTTAACTCCAATCATCATATCTTTATAATCTGGATATTTTTCTTGCCATTCATGTATTTGGCGACAAGCTTCACTGAGTACCCATTCACCCAGCGATAAAATTAAACCTGTTTCTTCTGCAATAGGAATAAATATACCCGGTGGCACAATGCCACGTCCATCATGATTCCAGCGCAATAATGCCTCAAAACCTGCAATCTTACCTGTTTTCAAGTCAACAAGTGGCTGATAATAAACAGGGAAAACTGGATCACCTGTCTTTTGCGCTAAATTTTCTTTATGCTGTACCATCGCCTGACGCAAATCACGTTCTAATTCAAATTGAGCAACCGCACTCGACTCCATCACAGATTTAAATACTTCAATTTTAAAATTATATGATGATGTTTTGGCTCGATACATTGCGGCATAAGCATCACGTAATAAATCACGTTTTTCATTGACATAACTAAAGGCAATACCAATGCTAGCAGTAATAAAAACTTCTTGCCGTTCAACGATAAAAGATTGTTGGGTTGATTTCTGAATCGCATCAGCCAAGCGTTTGACCCCTAAATCATGTGGCGGTAATTTAAGCAATAATCCAAATTCATTGCCACCAACTCGGGAAAAGGTATAACGACTGCGTTTAACTTGCTGGGTTTCGAGTAGCGTGATAATACGTTGAGTTAATTCAATTAATAACAAATCACCTGACTGATGTCCCAGCACAATATTCAGAATTTTAAATCTGTCAATGTCCCACAATATTACTGCTGCAATGAGTTTCTTTTCATTTTGAACCAGTCTGTAATGGAATAATTTATAATAATAGTTTTGTAAGCGATTGAATTTGCCGACAAGAAAAGCTCGATTAGGCAAGCCTGTTAAATTATCATAAAGCGCGTCATATACTAGCCTTGAGCTAATAACGCTAACTCCTGAAATAAGAAAGGCCAATGTCGGTGTACTAACAGGAATCCAAAAGCCTTGAATAAATAAGACAAAGCTAATACCTATCAGCATAAAAAAACTAGCAACAAAAATAATGGCAAGTTTAAAAGGTTGCTGTATCCACCATGCTAATAGCCCGCCTAAGATTGCCCAAAATATAATCCATGTCACTTCAAGACTATCATGCCAAAACGAGAATAATGACTTATAGCCTAAGGTTTGGGAAAGATGTAAATTAGCATTATAAGTAGGTTCAACATCAGAATCCCCTAGGGCTGCACTGATAATATGGCTGATAATTTGTGCATGAATATAGACACCGGGCATGTAAAATTCATCACTGGTCGCGCTAAAAGGTGTGACAAAACCATCCTTAACACTATGTGCTGTTGTGCCAATCAATATGACTTTATCTTTTACCCATTCAGGCTTAATGTTACCTGCTAACACTTCTGCCAATGTCACATGGCGTGCGACTTTTTGACCCGTCCGATAACGCAGCAAAACTTGATAGCCACGCGCATCTACGTTTTGATATCCACCGCTCGTTGAATCTAGAGGCAGCATAACTGCTTGTCCCATTTCAAATTGACTGGGGTTATCTGAACTATTAGTCGGTAAAATTTGATGTTGCCGTTCTAAATAATGGGAAAATAGGCGCAAACCAAATGAGGGATAAATCGAATCATCAAACGAAGCAAACAGTAAATTACGCCGCACAACACCGTCAGCGTCAACCACAAGGTCGTTAAAGCCAACTTGTTCTTGGGCTACATAATCAGGGGCTGGAATATATGGGGTGCTATCTTGACCCAATTTGCGAATCACAATGATATTAGGCTGTTGCAACTGTTCCACTAGAGACTGATGTCCCGGTTCTTGGGGAAAGTCACGGTAATTATCTAAACCAATAACTGCGGGCTGATGTTGCAGTAAATTTTGTAAGGTATCTGCTATCACTTGATCAGGCAATGGCCAACGTCTTTGCTGGCGAATGTCGTCCTCAGTAATTTCTACCACTAATAAACGCGGGTCTATACCCATGTCAGGTTGTTGTCGCATCATCCAATCATAGGCAACCAGTTCCAAAGGCTCTAATAAGCCAATTTGACGTGCGCCTAACAATGCCAACATAAAAATGCTAATGGTAAAAAGCGTTGTGCCTAATCCAATATTGACATATTTGTGGGATAAACGAGGTTTCAGTGTGTGCATATTAAGCAAAAACTTGGCAATCATATCACTTGCAAACGCTCAGATTTACATCTAAGCATACCATACAATAATAAACTATAAAGCATTTAATATGCCTATTAAAAACAAAGCTGTAAAATGGGTAGGATTGATTAAAAATCTAAAGAGACGCGGTTTATCAAAAAGAATAAATAAATCCAAATCGAAAACTATCTCGCTCCAAGCTCTAGTGATGACATTGTCACGAGATATGCAGTTCTAATTAAAGAATTGCGATTAATTCAACTTCAAATATCAATGCTGAATAAGGCGGAATTGCATGACCTGCACCTTGTTCACCATAAGCGAGTTCATGAGGAATTGCCAATTTCCATTTTGAACCAACAGACATAAGTTGTAATGCTTCAATCCAGCCTTGAATCACGCCATTAACTGGGAATTCAGCAGGTTCATCACGTTCAACAGAACTATCAAATACAGTGCCATCAACCAATTGACCATGATAATGCACACGTACTTGTTGGGTTTCTGTTGGTTTTTCACCCGTACCTTCAGTCAAGACTTCATATTGTAAGCCTGATTCTGTCACGGTGACTTCTGAACGTTGTCGATTTTGCTCAAGGAAAGCCTCACCGGCTGCTGTTGCTACTTTTACTTGCTCAGCATGTTTTGCTTCTGTACGTTGATGAAGGTCTTGAAGTGCTTGATTAATTTCATCTATTTCGATTTCTGGCATTGAACCACTTAAAACCGTGTCAATTCCTTTTGCAATCGCCGCAACATCTAATCCATCGATATTGCTATTTGCTAACTGCTGACCCATTTGAATACCGATACCATAGCTCGCTTTTGCTTCTAATGTATCTAGCTTAATCTCAGACATATTTGCTTGTCTCTATCTGTTTTTTGTATGAAAAGGTAAGCACGCAGAATAACAGTTTTTATTTTTTTATCAAATTTCTTGTTATGTGCTGTATTGCGAGCTGGAGAAACTTAGGCTAATTTTAAAATCCGCGCATATTCACAATTGACATGATGATGTGATGTGATAATTGCCATTCCACCACGTTGTGCATGTTGGTCTAATAAACTCTCAACCATTTGAATTGCCTTTTTATCCAAGGCGGTAAATGGCTCATCCAAAATCCATAATTGCACATCATTAGTGAGTAAACGTGCCAATGCTACACGGCGTTGTTGACCTGCGGATAAAGTTCGAGTCGGCACATCTTCAAATCCATACAAACCCACTTGGTCTAATATCGATTCCAAACTCACTGCGGTTGGCTGTGGTGCAATCGCTTTTGCCATTTGTAAATTTTCAATCGGAGTCAGCTCGCCTTTAACCCCCGGCGCATGACCAATATAAGACAGGTATTCCCAATATGCTGATTTGTCTTGTTCAATATCTTGATTCTGCCAAAAAATTTGACCACTTTCAGGCAAACTTAAGCCGCATAAAATACGCAACAAGCTGGTTTTACCGCTGCCGTTATGTCCTTCAATCTGTATTAATTCACCTGCATTTAGCTGAAAACTTAAATTCTCAAATAAAACACGGTCATCTCGAATACATTCCAATTTCGAAATTTTCAAACAGTTTTGTCTATCGAATTGTAATTGACTTACTTGCATATTAAATCCATCTGAATCAGCATATTAGGTTTTTTAATTGTTCATCAATTGTTTAAGGCGGTCAAATTCATCTACCGAACGGGTGACACAATCTTCAGCCGAAACACCATAAAAATAATTACCTGTAATAAATAAAGGCTGTTTATCCAATGCAACTTCTAATTTAGCCAAGGTTTGATGATGCCCTGAAATCGGTGCGGGTAAATAATTTTGTTTGGTAATAACATCTTGAATCAAGGATTTTTCCACCTGCAAAATACCGCATAAGTAATCTAATTTTTCATCATTGTTGAGCTTGTTCGGCTTAAAATGAAAAGTGAAACCGCGATAATTGGGATGTTCTACCGCATCGCGTGAAACCACTGAGTAAAACGGCTCTTTCTGCCCAATAATACCGCCAATAGGTTTTAAATCCGTTGTCTGTTTTTCCAACATCACACCGATAGTCTCAATCATGACATGGTTTACCACGCTTAATGCTTTGTGGATATCAGGTGCAATGGTTTTGCTCAATTCAGCAGTGACATTGACGGGTGTGGCTAAAGTTAAATAACGCGATTGATAGGTTTTCCCATTCGCAGTAACTTGATACATTTGCCCATCATAATCAATTTTCTCAACAACTTCATCATTTTGTACATTTAACTCAGCAGCCATTTTATTCGGCAATGCTTGAATCCCTTGCTCAAAAGTGAAATTACGCATCACATCTTTACGTCGTGGCTTTTTCCTAAACAGCATATCAGCAGGAAAATTATCTGATTGCTGACAAATAACGCCGTTAAACGCAGGTGAAAATACATTTTGGTAATTGCGTTTGCCTACAATTTTTCCATAATAATCTTGGATGCTTTTATCTTGTTTTTCGAGAAAAAATAATTTAGGCGCAGAGAGTAATAATTCTAGATAATTCAATTGAGAAGGAATCGATTTTACTTGATGCCCATTCCATAATTTAAAACTAAGCTTCTGTTTTTTAACTAAGGCATCTAACAGAGCATAATCTTCAATTAGCTTAATAATATGCCCATAGGAATTAAAACAAGAATGCGTGCCCAATTCAATCCAAAAATCATCATCTTGGCTACCAAATTGATGCGAATGGAATAAGCCGCCATTGCGATTTTCTTTTTCTAAAATTAAGGTATTGAGACCCTGCTGTGTACAGTAGTGTGCCATGCTTAAGCCACTGATGCCTGCACCAATAATCAGCATGTCATATTGATTCGTGCTCATATTTATTTAGTCGTTATAGATTATTTAATGTTGAGAAATGCTTTTGGATAGCAAATAGTATAACGGTTTAAGCACTAGGATGGTATTTATTATGAGAAGGGGGGTATAAAGATAAAGGATAACTGATGGCGGAGAGGGTGGGATTCGAACCCACGGAGGGCTATGAACCCTCGACGGTTTTCAAGACCGTTACATTCGACCACTCTGTCACCTCTCCAAGCAGTCACTAAAGCGCGAATTCTATTATATGGATAACAAGATGTAAAGGGATTTTTATAAATTTTTCATGGCACTTTCAAAGTAATTCAGATTTTATTTTTCTATTTCAATTATTTCCGCTACAATTTAAAGGATTATTTACCACATTGATTAATTATGAAATCTGCCACACCCTATCCAATGATTGTCATCATTCCCGCTAAAAATGAAGCAAAAAGTGTTACTCAAGTTATTCAAGATATTCAGCATTATTTTGATGGCACAATTTTGGTGGTTGATGATGCAAGTACCGACAATACCGCACAATTAGCAGCTGATACGGGTGCAACGGTTTTACCTTTGGCATATTCATTGGGTGCTTGGGGTGCAATTCAAACAGGATTGCGTTATGCGGTTAAGCATGGTTATAACACCGCGATTACGATGGATGCTGATGGACAACATGAAGCGGAATCAATTCCAACGCTTTTAAATCGTTTGGGTGATGCTTGTGATGTAGTGATTGGTGCATATCCCGAACGTGGCAGCTATTTACGCCAATTTGCTTGGGCATTTTTTCGTAAAATATCCAGTATTAATTTAGAAGATTTAACCTCTGGCTTAAGGGTTTATAATCGTCCCGCCATCACGCTATTGGCTTCACGCGCGGCAACGTTGCTCGAATATCAGGATATGGGTGTCTTGATGTTGCTGAATCAGGCAGGCTTACAGATTAAAGAAGTTTCAATTAATATGCGCCCCAGAACTGATGGGCATTCAAGAATTTTTAGCTCATGGTGGGCGGTGAGTCGCTATATGATGCAAACTTTAATCTTGTGCATCGGGCGTAGAAAATTAAGATAAAAACAGTTTAATTTAAAAGGTTATTATTGTCCTTTTTAACTAAAACCTAACGTTTAACTCTGTTATATAGCCGTTTGGTTGTTTAATTTAAGTAACCGTTCCCAAATGTGCTAGATTTGCGCCCAAAGTTGATGACACAAATAATTGTGGCATTTCTCCTTTTGTTTGGTTAGTGAGTTAACCTCTTATCTAGTCCTAGGTAGGAGGTTTTTTTATGCTTTTTGCTTCTGCAATCGTTCAGATTATTATAAAATAATAAAATCAATATATTATAAAATAAAAGCTATCTTTGTAACATATTAAAAACAGCTGTATTTCCTAAAAATCATCCACTATTATCAATTCAAGCATCCTATTGCTATGTTTCTGTATTATCAACAATATGATGCCATACCCGCTTTTTTGCTGAAATTTAGCAACTGACGACTGATTTAATCATTCCACTTTAAGCTTCAAATATGGTTAAATAAGCCATTCTTTCGTCTGTCCTAAAAAATAATCATGACAAATAAACGCATTCGCATCGCAACTCGTAAAAGTCCTCTCGCATTATGGCAAGCCTATCATGTGCGCGACACTTTATTGAATACACATGAAAATTTACAAGTTGATATTGTAGAAATGATGACTAAAGGCGATAAAATCTTAGATGCGCCCTTAGCTAAAATCGGTGGTAAAGGCTTATTTGTTAAAGAATTAGAGCAAGGGTTGCTAGATGGTGAGGCGGATATTGCGGTGCATTCAATGAAAGATGTGCCTGTTGAATTTCCTGAGGGTTTGCATTTACCCATCATCATGCAGCGTGAAGATCCTCAAGATGCGTTTGTGTCGAATCAATATGACAGCATCGATGCTTTGCCACAAAATTCAATTGTTGGTACGTCAAGTTTACGTCGCCAATCTCAATTGTTAGCAATCCGTCCAGATTTACAAATTCACAGTTTACGTGGCAATGTGGGTACACGCTTAAGCAAGTTGGATAATGGTGATTATGCGGCGATTATCTTGGCTGCAGCTGGATTAAAGCGTTTAAATGAACATGAACGGATTCGGGCAAGAATTGCCACAGAAGTTATTTTGCCAGCGATTGGTCAAGGTGCGGTTGGGATAGAGTGCCGAGAAAATGATACAGAAATCCATCAATTGATTGCACCTTTAAATCACTTTTCCACCCAGCAATGTGTTTTGGCAGAACGTGCAGTCAATAATCGTTTATCGGGTGGTTGCCAAGTGCCAATTGCAGGTTTCGCAGAGATTTATCAAGATAAGTTGATGTTACGCGCATTGGTTGCTGATGAAACAGGTCAAACCATTTTACGCAGTCAAATTGAAGGCAAAATAGAAGATGCAGTGCAATTGGGTTTAACGGTTGCGGAAGATTTGCTCAAACAGGGTGCTGATAAGATTTTACAGGCTTTGGGACATTAATATTTTAAGGAATACAAAACTTGTTTTGCTGGTGCAGAATCAATTCCGTACTTCTGCATCGAAAGAATATATTTAGAGTTAATACTTTGTAACCACCTATCCCTGATATGCCACAAAGATAACGGTCTAAGGCTTTTTTAATTTCTAAAGCTTATTCTGCCAGTTGCTGCACTTCAATGATGTGATAACTGGAGACAAATAAGACTGCCAGCTCGTGCCAGCAGTCTCAAAATCAACTATTTAGTGATTATTTTTTTTGCTTTCTGCGAAGGCAAGGATAAATCTTTCCAAAATCCATTAGCGGTAAAGCACTCCCAACCCCAATGTAACCACCGCAATAGAGCAAATGATAGCCACAATGCCCACAATAACATGGCAATCCGATACACCCATAATGACAAGGAAAAAACCCAAACTTGAGGCAAATATTCGCCAATGCGGTCGTGATACCAACGGAAAATATAAGGCGTTGAATCATTGCCCATAATGTACATATTTGGTTGACCTAATAAACCCTGATGAATCGCAGCAAACAGTGCAATCAAGGCAAAGCCTGTTAATCCAAAAATGAAAAGCTGCATCATATTGAAACGAAAAGCCGTTATAAGCTCAACATTCACAGTTTTACGCCAACCCAACACCATAAACCACGCAACTACCAGTATCGCCATTTGAATCGGAATTTGAATCAATACAATACCCAATAACAACCAATGCACAAAATTGAGCGGCGTTAACTGTATAAAATGCAAACCGATTGCTAATAAAAACACCACCACAAACAAACCCCAAATCAACACCGCAGGCCCCATTAAATGGGTATCTGTCCACAAAGTCCAACGATTAGATGGCATCCGCAATTCAATGTCAGTATTCACACTGACCATGCCTAAACCTACGGTCGGCGTTGTAAACACCGTATCCATGCCGATGGGTTGTCTAAAAATCAATTCAATATTTTGCTGCCCCGGTTTAACAGGTAATGTGATTTGACGACCTTCTTGGCGAATCGGCTGTGAGATATTATTAATTTTCACACTTTGCAATTCCGCATCTTCTGGCAAAGTCAAACTGTGTTGGCTGCCACGACTACTGCGCAAACTCAAGTTCAAAGTACTTTCTGTCGAACGTTGCCCCGGTTTTACCAATAAATGACTGTGATCAATCGTCATCGCCTGTCCTGTCACGCCCAATGGACGACTGATATTAAGCAATACGCGTTCACCCGCCCAAGGTCGCCATTCAGGCAGCCAATTGCCTTGCTTATCCTGATGATGAATCACGGGAATACCATCAATCTCCACATGCCAAATTGCACTTACATCTAATTTCCAAACTTCGGTGCTAGACAAACTCTCTGGCGCAATCAATTCCAAAACCGACAATTCATCAAACACCGACACCCAACTAATCGTATGCTCATGCGGTGATAAATTAATTAAGGCTTTGCCATCTTGTACCCGAATTTTCTCGCTGGTCACAGATTCACCTTTCAACAAAGGAATTTCCAAAACCACGGCTGAACCTGTTGGGGTTAAGCGAGTGACAACAGTTTCTACTTGCCAATCTAAGCCCAGTGATAAAGTGCGCTCAATACGAACAAATGGCGGCAAACTACCCATTTCCAGTTCTTCAGTACGCGCATTTTCATCGCCAGATTGCTCTCGTGTAAATTGTAATTGATTGTCAGCTAAACCATTTTCATGCAAACCTTCAATCAGCCAACCCGATGTTGTTGCTTCAATCCAATGTGGTTTTAAAGGTAATGCTAATTGCACCGTATTTCGACTCGGCACAACGCCGTTAAGCTGCACTTGATGAATGCCTTTATCCAATTTAACCCACAATTGACCACGCTCGTCTCGCATTAAAGCTTCAGCTTGTTCACCGTTAACAAACACCTGTTGTGCAAGCCATTGGTCAGCACTGCCCGGTAATGGAATCGCGGTGGCGGTATAAGTGTGCACTTCTAAACGCAAACTCAATTGATTGCCATTTAATTCCAAAGACATACGGGGACTGGTCGCGCAATTGGGCAAACATTCAGGCGGTTCTAATAAGCGTTGTTTCAGTTCATTGAGCAAATATTGTGGTGGATAATCGCTTGTTGCCGCTTGCAATGGCACTGAAATTGACAACATCGCCAACCATACGCCCATCGCTAACCACGCAAAACTATCTAATTTAAATGACAATTGTTCATTATGTTTTTTGTAACGTTTCCACAATGACAACATCAGCAAGCCAATTAAAGTTGAAAGCAATATCACGCGGGCAAAGCCTAATAAACGATTGATTTGTGGCGAAATCAACCATAATTTAATATTTTGTTGTTGCTGTACTGGACCATTCCAACCCATTTCTACCGTCTGCCATTGCCAATGCGGTAAACCCGGCCCTGTTTGTACTTGTGCATTCGGATCAATTTGTACCAATTTTTTAGCTTCCTTACGTGAAGACATATTTTTGCTATAGAAAGCATATTCTCTTGATTTTTCCTGTTGTTCAACACTCAAGGATATTTCGTCTGCCATATCTTCCTCGTATATTGCTTGGGGGGCTGCTGCGGGTTTGGCGGCATTCATCGTGCGGGTTTGAGTAATGCTTTGTCCTAATTGCCAATTGTGTTCTAACTGCGGGAAAATGCTTTGTTTAATTTGTTGTGCCATAAAGGGAACGGTGATTAAAATCAAGGCTAAAATACTGATATTGCGATAAGTACCTGCCAAACGCGCCCATATTGTCATCGCAGGTAATACACGCAACAAGGCAACGGCTACTAAAATATTCAGCCAAACATAACGCGGTGCATCAGGCTCGTGATAAATCAATATCAAGGTGAGCAACATCAATACGCCCCAATGCCAACGCCATAATTTCGCGACCGCAATCGCAATAATTAACACAATAAAAATATCCAATAATGTCCATTGATTAACCCAAGTCTGATGAATGCTATCAATTCCGCTGGCATTCAGTAATCGCCAACCCGGTGGCAAATGCAATACGGCGTTAACTTGTTGGAAATCGTGTAACCAGCCGACAGTAGGCAAACTATCAATCGCACTTTCTAAACGACTGTCTGCAACCAGATTAATATTACCGCGCCGCACTTCAACCCCCGCATGACTAGAATCTTGTAAACGGGTGATAAATTGATTTTGATCGTTGACACTGGCGCGACCTAATTGTGCAGGTTCTGCCATTTCTAATCGCCAACCACGGGTCATTGTGCCGTTAATGCTGTCTTGTACGCTGTAACCAATCCCATCAAAATCTAACCAAAATTGACGACGCAAACGTAATTGATCGGGTGCGGGTTCAGGGTCGCCACGACGTTTTTCAAGCAATTGCATCGTATCATTGGGTAACATGTGATAAGCAGGAAATTGTTGCCATTCAGAGGGTAACGCGGTTTGTCTTGGGTCAATCGCATCGACGTTTTGTACTTCTACCCAACGTAAATGATTTTTGCCTTCAAATACCCACACTTCCTCATTTGCCCATAATTCAGGCAGCGGCAGCGTCATTTCATTCACCGCATTGGCATAACGTGCAGTTAATAAAATAACCCAAGAACCGGGGCGAACTTGTACTTTTAATTGTCCATTGGCTTCTAAACGGGCTGGCAATGGGCTGTTTAAGCTCATTGGGATTTGTTCTGCTAGCAATGCGGGGGATAAAATTTCTTCACGATGCTTGCCCGCCACATCTAATTCAATACGGGTTTCAATTTGTAACGGAATATCATCAATCACATGTCGATACACTCGAATATCTAAGCGATTATCTTTGGTTGGTTCTTCATTGGCAACTCCACGCTGCCGTAACCATAAACGCCCTGAATTATCTAAAGTAGGATGTTCTACAATCTTTCCATCAATTTCCAAACTAACCAAACCTGTCACATTCGGCACTTGCAAATATTCAGGCTGGCGTTGCCACACAAATTCACCGCTTAAAATATAATGACCTGCTTGTAAAAATGCGGAGGGCGTTTGTTCATGTTCAGAAACAATGACGGGTAATGAGGGAGAATTATCTGTATCAAGGACTTGAAGTGTGACGTTTTGCGGGAAATATTTACGACTGCCGACCAGCGGAATCCAACCTTCTCCATATACTTGCCATTCTTGTTGCCACGAGGCTTTATTATCATCAATCTTTAAATGCAGCTCTGAAGCCCAATAACATAAGCGTTCATTACTGTTGTAGATAAAAGGGCATTCTCGGTCTGGTGTATCGTGCAATACCCAATCAGTCCAATCTTGTAGCGACTCAGGTATTGCCCCCACTGCTTGAACCTGTAACAATAAACAGATTATCCAGATAAAACGCAAGAGTTTATTCATAGCATAATGCTCGCTGGCTGCTTTATAATAATATAATGCTGATTACGTTGCATTCAGGGCTTGGTGGTTTATGATTTCTCAATCACGCTATAACTAATAGACGAGAACAGCCACGCCGATGTTTGAATTATTTGGAATAAGCAGAAGTAATCCCATTTAAAACAAACTGAATCCAGTTTCACGTAGGCAACTTAGATACCACTAGTTTAAACTGTGAACAGATATTTGGACAGCCAAATTACTCGATATAGATTTTTAGGTAACATTAATGATAAAAAAGAACTTAGCTGTTTCAATTTTAGAAGACGCACCCGCAGACGTACCTGATGAAATTATCAGGATACATAGAGAAGCTTTGGAAGTCGTTTGGCATACGGCACACAATCATGCCCAGCAGGCATTAATCAAAGAAAAGCAACGTTATAAACAAGTTGAAATTGAACTCATAGAACAACGTTTGCAGGCGATTAAGCAAAAAGAAGAGGCTGAGATACGCACTGTTAAGTCCAAAGAGCAGCTAGTGGTATTAGAACGTGAAAATAGTACCTTGCATTCAGAATCAGACCGCCGTCAAGGTGAGTTGAAAAAAACTGAAGACCGCGTATTGCAATTAGAAGCGATTCAAGTTCAACAAGAGCATGAAATTAAAAAACATTTTCAAGAAATTGGGCGGGTGCGTGCGAACAATGACGAATTAAATAAAAAGCTCCATGAATCAAATTACCAAATTGGGCAAGACCAGAAGCAAGTTAAACAAACGGCAGAAGACTTGCTTGTTAATCAACGTAATCGTGAGCGTTTGGAAAAAAATATCACCACAGCGACCCAAGAGTCAGAAAACGTTTGGAAGCAATTGAAACTTGAACAAATCAAGGTTGCGGTTGCTGAGGCATTAACCCGAGAATTACGTGAAACGATTAAAAAACTCAATGATGACATCAAATTATTGAAGCACGATAAACTAGAGTTGCGTGAAGATGTTGAATCTGAGAAGAAAGTACATTCTGAAATCGAGAAAAAACTCACCACATTATCAGCGCGTGCAGAGTCTCAAGAATGGGCGTATAAAGAGATGATTAGCAATTTAGAAAAAGATTTAGAAATTGCCCGTGAAGAAGCTTCGACTGTGCGTACTCGCATGATTAAAGCTGAAGGCAAATTAGAACGTGAAACAAAAGCCATTGAACGGCTTGAAACTAAACTTGTTGCTGCGGCAGGTGGTAATAAGCACTAACAAGGGAGATGTGATTATGCAAAAAAGTAAAATTAGTTTTATTGGCGGCGGCAATATGGCAGCCAGTATTATCAATGGGTTGCTACAAGCGAATGTGCCTGCCGAAAATATTCGTGTTGCTGACCCCGCAGACCAGCCCTTAGCAGCACAATTTCCCGTTGAATGTAGCAGTGATAATTTGGCGGTATTAGAAGATGCGGATGTGGTGATTTTGGCAGTAAAACCGCAGGCATTAGCTGATGTTAGTAAATCTTTAGCAACCGCATTATCAGGCGAACAACTGCCATTATTTATTAGCATTGCGGCGGGTATTCAGCTCAAAGATATTGCACGTTGGTTAGGCGCGAATAAGCCTTTAGCCATTGTACGTGCGATGCCAAATACACCCGCATTGGTTCAAAGTGGTGCATCGGCTTTGTTTGCAGGTGAATATGTCAGCAACGACCAAAAAGATTTGGCTGAAAGCATTTTACGCGCAGTGGGTTTAACTTTATGGTTGGACAATGAAGCAAATATGGATGCCGTAACCGCATTATCAGGCAGTGGTCCTGCGTATTTTTTCTTATTGATGGAAGTGTTGGAAAAATCAGGTGTACGTTTAGGTTTATCGCAAGAAACCTCACGTTTGCTAACCTTACAAACTGCTTTTGGTGCAGCGAAGATGGCATTGGAAAGCAATGAAGATGCTGCGACTTTGCGCACCCGAGTGATGTCTAAGGGCGGTACAACTGAGCAGGCAATTAATGTGCTCAATGATGGTGGTGTACAAGAGTTATTTGATAAAGCATTGAAGGCTGCCCAAAATCGAGCTACGGATATTGCTAAGAAGTTTGGAGAACAATAATGACAATATCGCCCCTCGCGAGCGTATTTATATTTTTGATTAGTGCCCTGTTTGGGTTTTACATTATGTTACTGATGCTGCGGTTTTTTATTCGCTGGATGGGGATTAATTTCCGTGGAGAGCCGATGTTGCAGTTTTTAGTGCAAGCGACCAATCCTGTTTTGTTACCGTTGTATAACTTTATTCCGGGATGGCGAGGAATCGACTTTGCGGCGTTATTTGTGATGTTTGCATTAAAATCGACAGAATTGCTGATTATTGCCTTGCTGATGGGTCAAAGCATTGGTTTAGTTTCATTATTAACCCTTTCATTCGCCAAGTTAATTTCATTATGTATTAATATTTTCTTCTGGACAATTTTAATACAAGTCATTTTAAATTGGATGGTTGTGTTAGCGCAAGCGTCGATTCCTTATAATGTGCAGTATTTTTTAAGCCGTTTCAATGCCCCTATTTTAGAGCCTTTACAACGTTATTTGCCACTGATTAATGGCACAATTGATATTAGTCCGTTAGTGGCGTTATTAATTTTGCAATCACTTGATATTATTATTATAGGTTATTTGACTTAATGTTGTTAACATCTGTTTTCAAAGGTTATTGTTAACTCCTGAATCTGAAATTTGGGAGTTTTATTGATAAGTTTAAAAAATCAAAGGACTTCCCATCACTTATTCAAAATACAAATCCACTAAACAAACTAATGCTTTATAATGCACAAGCGGTAAACTCAAGCCTGCTTTGCAAGTACGATTATTAATTCTTATATTTTACGCTTGATGTGGAATTAAAATAAGTTTTATAAAACAAATGGTTATAAATATT
>JAYQWJ020000182.1:0-4019 GCA_035829175.2 Candidatus Albibeggiatoa psychrophila | reverse complement strand
TTACTGTTTTTCAATAGCTTTTTATATCTTAAATTCTTAACCCATTGATTTTAAACATTGCAACAACTCTACTAAATAAGCTGAGTTCAATGTGATTTTTAGATTTTTGAAACTTGAACAATCTCATATACGTCACTCTGACAGACTCTTCAAACTGTTTGCTATTCTTTCTCTAATTTCAATATAATCAAATATCTACCGATACAACCACACCCGCATCAATGACAGTAATTTCTCAGTATCAATCGGTTTTGCCAGATAATCATTTGCGCCTGCATTGATACATTTTGATTTGTCTTCTTTCATGGCTTTAGCGGTGAGTGCAATGATAGGCAATTTTTTAAATTTTGGCTGTTGGCGAATTTTCTCAATCGCTTCATAACCATCCATTTGTGGCATCATAATGTCCATTAAAACAATATCTATTTTTGGATTTTCAGCAAGGAGTTGCAATGCTTCTTCCCCATTCATCGCAACGGACACCTCCATATCTTTATCTTCTAAAGCAGTGGTCAAAGCAAAACTATTACGAATATCATCATCTACCACTAACACTTTCTTATTCGTAAAAATAGCTTCTTTATTATGCTCCATACTCAATATTTCACGTTGCGAATCCGATAAATTATGATCTAATTGGTGTAAAAACAGTGTCACTTCATCAAGTAAAAGCTGTTGATTCGCCGCAGGTTTTAAAGCCATATTGTCCTTTAACGCATTAATTAATTGCACTTCTTTGGCAGTTAAACTGCGATTTTCAGTGTAAGCAATCACGGGGGGATTAGATGGCAATGTCTCCAATTGGGTCAAAATTGCATTGCTGTCCGCCATATCCATATCTAATACTACGCAATCAAATTCAGCCTGTTCCAAGGTTTTTAATATCTCGGTTTGGTTAGTTTGCACGATGATTTTTATCGTTTCGTTGTAAATTGTTGATTGGATATTCTGTTGATGTTGCGGATTATCAGACACAATTAATACCTGACTTTCAATGTGTTCAATGCAATGCTCAATCACTGCAAATACGTCACTTAATTGCTGTATATTTAATGGCTTATGTGAGCATCCAATTGCGCCACGTTTCTGTGCATCCGCGTGATTATGTTCCGCGCCTGAAATCACATGAATTGGAATATGACGGGTTTGAATATCATTTTTCAGAATATCCATTACCGTCCAGCCATCTAATTCGGGTAAACCAATATCTAAAATAATCGCACTGGGATTATATTCATCAATCAAACGCAGTCCCATACGCCCATCGGAGGCAAGCACACATTTAAAGCCTTTTTCATGCGCCAGTTCTAATAAAATATCGCTAAAACTATCATCATCTTCAATCACCAATAAGATTTTATCTTGTTCTGATAAATGGGCGCGATCATCTTTATAAATTTCATTGGGTGAAAATAAGGCTTCATCCGTTAATGAGGATAATGAGGCATTACTGCTAGGCATCAAATCTTGTACCGTGGCAGTGGATGAAATCGTATCAATAGCCGAAGCTTCAACTTGTTGTGGTTTTAGAGTCTTACGAATGTACAAGGTGAAAGTGCTGCCTTGAGCCTGTTCGCTTTTGAGCCTCAATTCACCACCAAGTAAATGCGCCAATTGACGTGAAATCGAAAGCCCTAATCCCGTCCCGTTATATTTGCGATTGGTCGCGCCATCGACTTGTTGAAATGCCTCGAAAACCAATCCTTGCTGATCTTTTGGAATCCCAATCCCAGTATCTTTAACTCGAACGGCAATAATGTCATCAACAAGCCATCTCGTATGGGCTATTTCACTAGGTTCAGGCGATTCAATTATCAGCCGCACTTCGCCCTGTTCGGTGAATTTAAACGCATTAGACAGTAAATTATTAATCACTTGTTGTAAGCGTTGCGTATCGGTTTGAAGTGTAGCGGGGACTTGCTCTGCAACATCAATATGGAAATCGACCTGTCGTTGTTGTGCAACATGACGGAATTTTAGTTCCAATTTTTCCAGTAAATCATTGAGTATCAGCGGCTCAACATTTGCCTGCATTTTTCCTGATTCCACTTTAGATAAATCTAGGATTTCATTGATTAAAGTCAACAAGTCCGAGCCTGCACTGTGAATCGTTTGAGCATATTCAATTTGTTTGTTATCTAAATTACCCGCTTTGTTATCCGCTAAAATTTGCGCCAAAATCAATAAGCTATTCAATGGGGTACGCAATTCATGTGACATGTTCGCCAAAAATTCGGATTTATAACGGCTGGCAAGTTCTAATTCTTGGGCTTTTAATTCAATCGCTTCGCGGGCTTTTTCCATTTCGGCTTGATTATGTTCCAAAGCGGCATTTTTCTGCTGAATATCCTGTTTCTGAATTTCCAATTGAGCACTACGGTCTTCTAAATTGACATTGACCTCACGCAGCTCTTCCTGTTGGACTTGCAGTTCTTCAGATTGGTTTTGTAACTCTTCATTTTGTAAACGTAATTCTTCTTGCTGGGATTGTAATTCCTCGGCTTGTTGTTGGCTTTGCTCAAGTAATACTTGCATTTGTCCACGTGACTTGGAGGTATTCACCACAACACCGATATTGGACATTGCTTGTTCTAAAAAGCTACGCTGAATAGTAGATAAGGCATGGGTTGAACCAATTTCAATCACACCTTTTAACTCATTTTCATATAAAAACGGCACAATCGTTACGTGATTTGGCAACATATCGGCTAAACCTGATTGCACAACAGGTACACACTCCTCAAATCGACGACTAAAACTCATCAATTTACGCTCTAAAGCGGCTTGTCCAACCAGACCTTCACCGATTAAAAACATCGTTGGGCGTTCATCAGCACGGGTGTAAGCATAGCTGTCAATCAATTGTAAATATGGTTGTTGCTGGAATTTGCTAGGCAGTTGCTTATTATCAAATTCATCGCTAGGCTCTTGTAATAAATAAAATAAACCGATTGCTGCATCAATATAAGTGGTGAGGAAGCTAATACTATTTTTTGCCAACCGTTGAAAATCTTGCTCACCTGTTAATAGCTCGTTGAGCTGAGATTGTCCTGTTTTTAACCAATCTTGTGCCGCATTTTGAGACGCAGTTTCCGCTAGTTTGGTCGCCGCCGTCTCCAAGGCATCTTTAATCTGAATCGTATCTCCACGGTATTCTGCAAGGGCTTTCACATTCTCTGAGCCTTCAGCCAACGCTTGCGAGACATGTACAATATCTTCAATCACACTGCGCTGATCTCTGAGTGCAATATCTAATGCTTGTTTGATTTGAATAAAATCACCACGGTATTCAACTTGTGGCGCAATTTGCATATTACCCGCTGCAAGCCCTTCAGAAATATCAACAATATCTTTAATCACCACTTTAAAATATCGGGTCAGTGCATCAAATGCTTTGCCTATTTCGCTGACTTCATCATTGCGCTTCATGATATTTTGCATTTGTTCGCGTTCAATATTTTTTAGGCTCATGTCGCCATTGGCAAGCTGTTGCGCACTTCGAGTGATAATTGAAAGTGGAATACTAATTGAGCGTGACAAGGCAATACTGACCAGCGTACCAATAATAATAGCGATGAAAATAACCACCAGCATGGTATAAGTCATATCTTTTAAAATCGAAATCACTTCCTCAGTTGCGGTCAGCGCGTCATGTTTTTCCCCAGCCGCTAATTTAGTTAAAATATCCTCTAGTTCGTTGATTATATCCTGTTCCAATTTATCTAAAACAATGATCGCATTGGCTTTATTTTCAGGATGATAACGCTCGAAAATTTCGGCAGCCCCTCTTTTTATTTTGTTATATAAGTCATTTATTTGTCTTAGGTTCTCAACTTCATGTGGTTTTGTTTCTAAAGGCTTTAATTGATTGAAATATTTCTCAAATTCAGCCGCGTTTCCAGCAAATTCATTTTTCTCTTCCTCATCACCTGAAACATATTCAAGTAAGTCATTAATTAAATCCCCACCGTTACTAAAAATCTGTACTAATCTCTTAGTTCAATTTATTCACATCGTCA
>JAYQWJ020000181.1:0-3732 GCA_035829175.2 Candidatus Albibeggiatoa psychrophila | reverse complement strand
GATTATCAACAGAGAGCGTACAAAACTTAGATTTTATATGATTTCTAGGAGCGGAGGTTTGTTTATGCTCAGATTAAACAGCAGCGAATCCAAAAAATAATCCTTGAATAAGCTGCAACTTCAAAATGACTTTTTCCAAGCCGTGAACACTATTTTCTTTATCCTATGTTTTATTTTGTCTGAAGCATTGATAATCAACTACTTAATTTTTATGGAAATACATGTTTTATATATAAACGATTGAATTTTAAAGTTAATTTTATATTTATACTTGGACTGATTCAGGGAGCTGCTATTATCAAAATCATTGTGGTTAAATACGGAGTCATGCCTTGTTCATTGAGCTATCACCAGTGATTACTGCATAAATAGTGAGCGACATTTAAAATCCATTCAATTTAAGCTGCCAATTCTGTGAGTTAGGATTATGAATCTTACGTTTTATTTTTCTGTCTTTCCATTCAATATCTAGTCTCTAATTTCTGCTATTTTCCGTATTATGAAGACAATTGTGCCATTCTGATGCGTTATGATGAGAAAAAGACGGGAGCAAATCACTTTTAATCAAAGACAGGGTTGTTGATAGAAATTGGATAAAATCACCCTAGCTTGAGCTGATTAGCCAGATTAAAACGAATAAGAAATTTTGCATTTAAGAATTGAAATCAGAACAAAATCTTAGCTGTGTTTGTTTACATCATAATATCCAAAACAATAAAAAACCCTTAGTTTTCAGTTATTAACTATGATAAAATACATCCAGATGTAGTATTCCATTCTTAAATCACCCTGCAATTGCTTTATCCACTGCAGCGTGGGAAAAACCATAATTCTAAGACGACATTGCTATTATTTCTGTGTCGTTTTTTCAATTTAAACCTAAAGTCATATTGCGGAGTAGACTTCATGTTAGATTTTGATGGCGCTGATACAAGTTTAGACGGTGGCGACATTGCGCTTGCCAGCAGAACAGTAACAAAAAAAATATTTCCAGTGTCTTCATCGCTAGACCCCATTTCTATTGGTAGCAAACGTCCTGATGCTAATGATGTAAAAGTGGTGGGTGGACGTGGTTATGATTTACGCCAACCGATTCCAATTAAATATGCTTCGGTGCGCCAGCGTTTCTTAGATGCACGACAAAATTTCTGGGTTCCCAATGATATTCCAATGGGTGAAGATAAATCACAATGGTTAACAGGCAAATTAACTGAGGCGGAAATGTGGCTGTTTAAAACCAATATTTCTTACTTAACCGCCAGTGATAATCTTGTCCCTGATAATTTAGATAATGCGATTATGCAACACATCACGGCTAATGAAATGCGTCAATATTTACGCTGGCAAATTGCAGAAGAAGCCAATCACTTAGAAAGTTATTTATTTGTTTTAGAATCACTTGGCTTAGATGAAAAAGGTCAAGGACAAATTTTTGGTTTGTATCAAGAAGTGCCTGAATTAACAGCAAAATTAAACTGGAATTTACAATTTACAAATAACGTGGTTAATTCTGATGCACCACGAGGCTCAGTTGAAGCCAATCATGCCTTATTGGAAGATTTAATCAGCTATTATATTTTTGAGTTTTTATTTTTCCCGTTAGGCTTTTCACAAATTTTTGCATTAGCCCGTCAAGGTAAATTGAAAAATACCGCTGAACAGTATGCGTATATTTGGCGTGATGAAAATTTGCATGCACAAAACGCTTTGTGGTTAATCCGTCAGGTGATTCATGAAAATACGGGTTTGTGGAATAGTAAAATGCAAGAACGCAGTCGTGCCATGGTTAATGAAGCAGTACAGTTAGAATCTAATTATGCCAAAGTGGCTATGCCTGATGGTGGTGTATTGGGGATGTCGGTCGCAACTTATATTGAATACGCACAATTTATGGCTGATAAAATTTGCTACGATTTGGGTGTAGAACCTTTATTTAATATTAAATCGCATCCGATGCCTTGGATTAGTGAATTTGAATTGAATGCTGAGAAAAATTTCTTTGAATCTCGGGTGCAGGAATATCGCACAGGTAGCGCGTTGAGCTGGGATTAATTCGTTATTTAGGAGTGAAAGATTTATCTTGTTTGGTGCTCGGGCAAAATAAATTTTGCACTCCTGCAAACTTGATTTAATTAGCAGGTTTATTACCATACAAGCCATTCGCAATGCCATATAAAGCATGAATGGTTTGTTGACCTTCGGTTTGAGTTAAGGTGTTAACAATATTGGCTAATTCAGCTTGACGTTCTGGGGATAAGGTATGAGCACGCTCAGCAAAATGAATAATTGCGTGTTGTTCAGCTAAATTTAGTGGAATAGGTAACGGTGCAGGTTCTGCTTTAGGCAAATCAACAGGCTTTAATTTCTCATCATTATAAACTACAATTGTGCTGGCAGCTAAATCGCCTAAACGCTTGAATTCATGATTAAATAACATGGCACTTAAACCCACGCCATAGAACATGGGCAGGAAATCTACAGGTCTTAACAAATTACGAATAAATGAGCCACTCCATGTCATCGGCTGCGCATTGTCGTGTAATGCTTTAATCCCCATCACCCGTTTACCCGGTGTTGCACCATCGTAATACATTTCAAAAGCAACAGGATAAAACCATTCTAATAAGAAAACAGCAATAAGCAGTAGACCCACGCCCAAATCACCTAACCATGGCAACATAGTTGCTAAGCCAATGTAGACCAAAATACGGATAAAAAAATCAATAATCCAAGCCAGTGCCCTAACAACAGGTCCTGCCACTTTTATCTGTAACTCAACACCTTCAGGTGTATCTATTGTATGAATCGTATCTAGCATAAGTGAAAAGCACTGGGATTTTGCGCACAAAATTGATGAATTGCTTTATAATTGCAACATAGTTTACCCGAATAACTCAATAAACTGTATAGATTAAAGAGAGAACATTATGGAAGAAAATGAATTAGACCAATCAGAAGCCATTAAAAAGTGGTGGCGAGAAAACGGAACATCTGTTTTTACTGGTATTTTATTAGGGGTGGCATTGTTATTTGGTTGGCGTGGATGGACATCTTACCAAGCAACTCAACAAGAAATAGCATCAACATTATACTCCCAATCAGTTGCCAGCTTTGAACAAGGAAATCCAACCAAGGCACGTGAATTAGCAAGTCAATTATTATCTGACTACAGCACCAGTGCTTATGCGATTCAAGTGACATTGCGTTTAGCCCGTAGTGAGGCTGAAGAAAATAATTATGATGCCGCTCATGCGCATTTAGATTGGATTATTCAACAGGATAGAAGCCCAGAATTTACAAATACCGCTCGTTTACGCAAAGCGCGTTTATTCATCGTTGAGAAAAAATTACCAGAACTTAAAACCTTACTTGAATTGGTTAAAGACAGTGAGGGTAAGTTTAATGTGGCTTATGCTGAAATACGTGGCGATATGGCAGTGTTAGAAGGTCGCATTGATGATGCACGTACAACGTATAAAGAGGCTTTATCTTTAAGCGAATTAATGACAGATGGCTTGTCTTCCGAGCATAAAAGTTTGGTCGAAATGAAGTTAAATGATTTGGGTCAACCTGAGTCAGAACGCATTATTGCGGCACTACCACCCGGATCAGAAATTAAAGAAACAGTTGATTCAATACCAAAAGTATCAGAAATAACACCTAAAGTTCAGGTAACAGAAACAGTTAAACCCGCACCTGAAACAGTGGGTGAAGTCGTTAACTCATTATCTG
>JAYQWJ020000180.1:0-6802 GCA_035829175.2 Candidatus Albibeggiatoa psychrophila | reverse complement strand
TATAAAATCAATTCCCGCAACACAGACGTAGCATAACTACCCGATTCCAATGAAAAAGTAACTTGCAAAGTATTTGTCTCTTGCCATTCCCATTCTAATTGGTCGACTTTGATTCTTGTGGCACGATGGGCTAATTTTAACCCTGCATTTTTCAAACCCTTAATAAGAGGCGCATTAGGCTGTAAAATCTGTTGTTCTAACTTCGAAGCTTCACCTTTTAATAATGGCTTACCGTCCCCTACTAAACTACAAGTTGGATGAATATCAAACTCTGCTAAGCGTTGTTTAATTTCATCTGTCACTTCTTCCAGCATAAAAACACTATGACTGCCATCCAATTGCATCACATCGCCGTCAATCGCTTGATTCCAATTTGCTTGTTGAATCCGCTCAGACAAAATCTGATTAAACAAAAATGAACGCACGACAGAAAGATATAAGCCCCGCAAATGTTTATTTTTTAATTTCAATTCACCTGTCAACATCGCTATCGCTTGCTCTAAATTATCATGTCCAAAACGCTGCTCGCCAAAATAATTAGGCACGCCATGCTGTTGAATCCAATTTAATTTAGGCTCTAATTCATCAAGATTGCCTTCTAAATCACGAATCACCAGCGCAAATAGATTTGATTTCAAACTGCCTTTGCGAATTTTTTTCAAATGACGGCTAATGCTTAATACTTCAAATTCTTCATGAGTGAATTGACTCCAATCAGGCTCAGGCTTATTGCCCATATAAACGCTAAACCATTGAGTGGTAATGGCATGACGATCTTTCATACCCGCATAACTAACATCCATATTTCTGACTTGTGCAAATCGGGCTATCTGTTTTGAAACCCATTCTGTATTCGCACCCATTTTACGAATATGCAAACACACATGTTCACCTTCACCTGCTAACTCAAAACCTAAATCTTCATCAACTTGAAAATCAGATAATTGTTGACGAATTTGACCTTTTACAGTGGGTTTGTGACTGGCAAAAGCATAGTCAATTGATTGGATTTGCATTATGATAATTCTTTATATGAATAGATTTGATTTTTCAATAAGGATTTTAGTTTTGATTATTTTTTGCAAGCGAGAACAAAAATGCCCGTTCTGTCACAAACATTAAAAACTATGTCTTGCATCATATCCATAGACTGCATACAATGCACTGTTTATTTTGTATGGCTATAAAATTCAGGAAAATTGCTAGGTTGGCATTTATTGTACTAAAAATGAAAGTATCAAAATACGCTTTACCCCAAGCTGATGCTAACGGTTGCAATCACAAATAAAAGTCCCATCATGAGCCATACAATTAGGTATTGATTTTGTACTCAACTTGTTAAGCAAATATTGTAGTCAAATCATAACGAATGCACTTTAAACGGAGTAACATACATGGCGTGGAATGAACCGGGTGGTAACGATAAAGACCCTTGGGGACACCGCAAAAATGAGGATGGCCCACCAGATTTAGACGAAGTCATTAAGAAAATGCAAAATAAGCTAAACAAAATGTTTGGTGGTAGTAAAGGTGGCGGTGACGGTGGCGATTCTAATAATAGCGGCGATGGTCTCAGTTGGACAGTATTAGGCATCATAGCCTTTGTTGGTCTTATTATTTGGGGGTTACTTGGTCTCTATACCATACAACCAGCAGAACAAGGGGTTGTAACTCGTTTTGGTAAATACAACAACACGACAATGCAAGGCTTACATTGGCATTTCCCATCACCAATAGAAGAAGTTAAAGTCATCAATGTAGAAGAAGTTCGGGCTGTAACCCACGAAGCCTTAATGTTGACTCAAGATGAGAATATCATCAAAATCAAATTAATTGTGCAATATCGGGTTAAAGATGCAAAAGATTATTTATTCAATGTGCGTGATCCAGATGGCACTTTGCACCAAGCCACAGAAAGTGCGTTACGTGAAGTTGTCGGTACGAGCAAAATGGATGATGTCCTAACCAGTGAACGAGACCGAGTTTCAGTCGATACCAAACTACTGATTCAAGACATTTTAAATCGTTACACTACAGGTTTGACGGTAATTAGTGTCAATATGCAAGATGCGCAACCACCTAATGAAGTACAAGCCGCCTTTGCAGATGTGATTAAAGCCCGCGAAGATGAAGAACGGTTTAAAAACCAAGCTCAAACTTATGCGAATGCAGTTTTACAGCAAGCCAAGGGTTTATCAGACAAATTGTATGAAGAATCTTTAGCCTATAAAGCACAAGTGATTGCAAAATCAGAAGGTGAAACTCAACGCTTTTTGAAAGTATTAACCGAGTATAAAAAAGCACCTGAAATTACACGCCAACGTTTGTATTTAGAAACCATGGAACAAGTGTTAGGTAATACCAATAAAATTATGATGGATGTGGATAGTGGTAACAATTTGATGCTATTGCCTTTGGATAAATTAATGAATTCAAACTCAAGAGCGATAAACCAACCTATCATATTACCTAATAATCAACCTCAGTCAGTCACACCAAGCTATTCGCCGGGGGATGAAAGAGGACGACCTTCACGCGATGAAGCACGGGAAAGAGGAGGACGCATCAATGTCAGCCAGTAAAATGTTAATTTTAAGTATTTTGATGATTTTAGTGACTGTAGGATTGATGTCTGTCTTTATCGTCAAACAAACTGAACTTGCCTTAAGATTGCAATTAGGTCGAGTGGTTGATAAAAATTATGAACCGGGGTTGCATTTCAAAAAGCCACTTGTAGAAAATGTGCGTAAATTTGACAAGCGGATTCAGACTTTAGATGCTCGTCCAGAACAATTTTTGACTTCTGAGAAGAAAAATCTTATCGTCGATTCTTACATCAAATGGCGCATTATTGATGTTGAGACGTACTTCACTTCAACTAGTGGTAGTGATTTGATAGCGGGTCAACGTTTATCTGAATTTATAGCGGATGGCTTGCGTAGTGAATTTGGTAAACGCTCAATTCAAGAGGTTGTTTCTGGTGACCGTTCTGAGATAATGGATATTATTACAGATGAAGCAAATAACCGTGCGGAAAAATTCGGCATTTCAATTGTAGATGTGCGAATTAAGCGGATTGAATTACCTGCTGAAGTGCGTAGCTCAGTACATCGTCGGATGGAAGCAGAACGCGAGCGGGTCGCCAAACAATTACGTTCTCAAGGTCAAGCAGAAGGCACTCGGCTTCGGGCTAAAGCGGATCGTAAAAGCACGGAAATTATTGCAAAAGCAAAACGTGATGCTGAGTTTGTTCGTGGTGAAGGTGATGGACAAGCGGCGGAGACTTATGCCATTGCTTACGGTGATGATTATGAGTTCTATTCTTTGTATCGTAGCTTAAATGCGTACAAACGAACTTTTAATAATTCGGGTGACGTAATGTTAATTAAACCTGATTCTGAGTTTTTCAATTACTTTAAATCAACTAAAGGCGCAGCCGCCGCTGAATAATTGATAGTTGAGGGATGTGATATTCGTTGCATTCCTCAGTTATTTTCTTGATTATCTTTCAGGGTAATCGCATATAAAAAATAAAATATTGATGTTAAAGTTAAGAAAAATCAGAGATTGCTTTCACAATTCTTAAACACTTCTATAGTAAACTCCATCGCGAATTTTACAAAATACCTCACTTTCAGGACTGCCTGTCTTTGAAAGATTAACAGCCCTGATATTGCTATAAACCCGTAAATTCATCCCCTATTTTTAAACAACCATCCTGAATCACTTGCACATAAATCCCTAAATTATTATGCCCATAAGTTTTAACAAGCGTTGTCGGAATGTTTAAATCTCGTTGCGCAGTCTCAGGATTGACATTGGTTGCCGCACAGCGCGTAATTGGTTTTAACACCCGAATAATTGCTGTACCTAATGCAAACGTCTTATCAACCCAATTTAACTCAGCCCAAGCTGGGACATCATCAAAATATACATTTGCCCGAAATCTCATAGGATTAACAGGCTGTTGTAATGTAGTTTCCAAATCCCTAACCGTCGCCAAATTGATACAAGAAATAACCCGAGTATCGACATCGGAAAAAGTAAAATCAGGGTCGTTGGCATAAATGAGTTTTGGCGCACCATGAACTTCATCCCCTAAATAATCAGCAAAAAACGTTTCTAATGCTTCTCCATCTTGGTCTAAATTTCCTTCAATTAACAGTTTACCTGCTTGTTGAATCATAATTTGTCCACTATTCTCATCAAATTGGACTTGCAATGCTGCCAACTTCTCATTTTTCATCAACATAAGATATTTTGCTTTATGCTGATGCTTCGGATTATCAGGGTCAAATTCAGTCGTGCCATGTGCCAAGGCAACACAACGGTCAAAAGGGATTGCTTCTCCTGTTTGTACGGAAATCATTTGCAATGGCTGCGGAGTCATTCCTTTAATCGGATAACGATATAACTGTTTAATAATAGACATATTTCATACTCATTTTGTGATTTTCTATAAAGCCATTATCCTGTCTAAAAACTATTTGTCCATTCTACCAACTGCACAACTGACAAATGAAGTGGCTTTGGCTTTCAGAGAACTTAAACCTTCTACGCTACCTTTCTCTGGATAACCCATTGATAATAATGATTTCACCAATTCATCATGATTTGCAGAACCTTCAATGCTGACTGCACCCTGTTCAATATCCACTTCAACCGCCTCAACTCCCGCAATTTTCAATAAACCTTTTTGAATGCTGTTTGCACAACCGCCGCATTTGATATTTTCTACATTAATTTGTTGTGACATATTTTAATCCTCAAGTGTTGTGACTGATTGCACATTGTGCCGCGCCCAATAAACCAATATCGGTATTTAAAATCATTTTCACAGGCATCATGGCATTTTTCTCAGCATACACATCTTCTTTATCGGTAAAACTTTGCATAAATGGGTCAAAAAACACTTTTCCCTGTGCTTGATTCCAAATTTTCGGCGCAATGCCACCGCCAATAAAGACCCCATTGACCGCCCAATATTTCAATGCCAAATTACCTGCTTCAGCACCATACAATTGCATGAATAATGTTAAAGCTTCAACGCTGGTGGCATCTTGATTTGATAGCGCAGTGTTGGTGATATATTCGGCAGGTTCTGCTAGTTTATCAATGGGTGATTCATTTGAACTATGCTGAGTTTGCCATAAAAATTGATAGATTTTGACTAAACCCGACCCCGATACTAAACGCTCCCATACAATACAATTTGGGCAATCAGAATCCAGCTGCAAATCCCGCACATATTGCCAAAGCCGCCATTGCTGTTCTGTACGCGGTGCAAAATCACTATGTCCCCCTTCCGAAGCTGAAGGTAAATGAGTTTGACGCATTCTATCCCAATACAACAACAATTCACCCAAACCTGTACCTGCTGCAATTAAGGCTTGATTACCTATTTGTGGCATAGCATCAGGATTTAAATCAACCAATTCATCAGCTTGTAACATAGGAATTGCATACGCAATGGCTTCCATATCGTTGATGATAAAAGCCGCTTGGCAATCAAACATTTCACGCAAAGCCTGCTCAGAAATTGTCCAACCTTCACGATGACTAACATTGATTAAAGTGCAAGTGCGCCCCAATTCAACTTGCTCACTAATAGGTCCTGCCATACCTAAGCAGACTTGCTGAATGGTTTGTTTAGGCTGCTCAATCTTGCAATGTTGCAAAAAAGTTTGAATCGCCTGTTTCCAACCGTTTTGATGGGCAAAATCAGCAATTTTCAATTTCAATATGTATGCTGGCGTGCGTTTATTTACACTTGCAGCATTCTCATATAGTGCCAAACGACAATTTGTGCCGCCAATATCACCCGCTAAAATCATACTTGGATTCCTAGAATTATTTTTCCGTATTAAACTAAAGCTAGTTAGTCTTAACTTTGGTTGTTTTTATATTAATTCAATATGACCGCAGTATACCCAAATCCAATCTCATCCAAAAATTGATATTATATTATTTAAAAAATACACGGTTTTCTGTATAAAAAGGGCTTGGCAAAATCAACAAACCAGTTTACTATTATCCCATCTTTAAGTTAAGAATTAATATTGCTCATCATGTACGCCACAAATCCCATGACAACCTGTCAAATTAATGTCTGCAACAGACAGGGATTCCTATGTGCGCTGATTCTGCTGCCCTGCGCGGGCGAATAAATTTCTGAAACCCTGAAAAGGGTCATTCAAACTCAACACTAGATTTCCAATTTTTATCAATAAACATATTAAGTTTAGGCTTTCTCATCGCGTGTAACATTGCGTCTAGGGCTTTAAGCTTTTCTATATGTTTGATTTTATAGCAAAGGATTTTCCCATGGATAAGTTAATTATTTTTGATACCACCTTGCGTGATGGCGAACAAAGCCCCGGTGCATCAATGACCAAAGATGAAAAAATTAGAATTGCCAAAGCATTAGAAAAAATGCAGGTTGATGTAATTGAAGCGGGTTTTCCTATGGCGAGCCAAGGTGATTTTGAAGCGGTGCAAGCCGTTGCCAAGATTATAAAAGACAGTACCGTATGTGGTTTAGCCCGTGCGATAGAAGCAGATATTGCTCGTGCGGCGGAAGCGTTAAAGCCTGCAAAATCATCTCGAATTCATACATTTATTGCCACTTCTCCAATCCACATGGAAATGAAGTTAAAAATGCAGCCTGACCAAGTGGTTGAACATGCGGTTAAGGCGGTGAAGTTTGCACGTCAATTTACCGATAATGTTGAATTTTCCCCAGAAGATGCGGGACGTTCTGATATAGATTTCTTGTGTCGTATTATTGAAGCGGTGATTGATG
>JAYQWJ020000179.1:0-5040 GCA_035829175.2 Candidatus Albibeggiatoa psychrophila | reverse complement strand
CATTATGTGCATAATCCCAATGTTGTAGCCGTAGGGAATCTGATTTGTATCGGTTTTTATAACGTTGGTTCATTGCATTCACATTATTATTTTGCTGTTCATTTATGACGAATATTATCAATATGATGCGGGTTTTGCCTGTAGAGACAAGGCATGCCTTGTCTCTACTACTTGTCTTTACATTGTTAACTAATGAAAACTATCTAAATCATCGATTATAATCTTGCTATAATTACGGGTTAATATCCTAGGAAAAGCAGTTATTCGTCTAAAATGATTCTAATTTTTTAGAATAGTCTGTTCAGGCTTATAAACATTAGATGAATTAGAACGGAGGTCAATGTGGTATCAGTAGCGCGTACAAAACGTAGAGCTCGAATTTGGATACAAGAAAATACACCGTATATTGTTGTGATTTCAATGATGTCAACGTTATTAGTCGTCTTTTTATGGCCACGTATTTTTATCACCATTAATGCAGGTGAGGCAGGCGTGTTATACAAACGCTTTACAATTGGCACGGTGACGGATTATGTATACCCAGAAGGACTACATGTCATTTTCCCATGGGACATCATGCGCATTTATGACGCACGAGTGCAATTGGTCAAACATGAATTTAAAGTATTAACCAAGCAAGGTTTGCCCGTCCATTTAAAAATTGCGATTCGCTTCCATCCAGAATATGAATTGATTGGCGTATTGCATCAAAAGATTGGTCCTGACTATGTGAATAAAATTATCATTCCCCAGATTGAATCGGTCATGAGGCGTAATATTGGCAAATATAGTCCAGAAGACATTTATACCAACAAAGAAGGTGTTTTAAGTAATATTATTGTTTTAGCATTAGAAGAAACAGGACGTAAATATGTGCGCATCAGTGATATTATTATTCGTAGCTTAGATTTACCTGAACTTGTAGCCCAATCAATTGAAGACAAATTAGTGTACGAAGAACAATTCAAATCTTACATTTATATTCTCGACCGTGAAAAACAAGAAGCAGAACGTAAGCGTATAGAAGCCGAAGGGATTAAAGATTACCAAAGAATTATTGCAGAAACTTTAGACGATAAAATGTTAGTTTGGCAAGGTATCAAAGCCACCGCCGAGCTATCAGAGTCCGAAAATGCAAAAGTCCTCATCTTTGGTAATCAAGGCACTAATGGACTACCTTTAATTCTAGGTGCGCCACTTAAATGATGCGTTTTTTATATTTAATCTGTATTGCAACGGTTTTTATGAATATGACAGGGTGTGAAAGACCTGCATATAAATTTAAAATGGAACGGGAAGACAAAGCTGAAAAAGCCCATAAGCGTAGAGAGCCTATCAATATTGGTGTGGTCTGGGATACGCGTTCTCAGAGTTTGTTTTTTGAAGGTGCAAGATTTGCCGCTCAAGAATTAAACGCAAAAGGGGGTATTTTAGGTCGCCGTGTGAACTTAATTGAAAGAGATGAAGCTATTTATTTGCAAGCAGGCTTTTTTGAATTCAGCAAGAAAGTGCGTAACCATGCTCAATTTGCCGCCCAAGCGGTTGCCGATGAACTATCAGGAAACACCGATGTAGTGGCTGTTATCGGTCATACCGTTTCAGAAACATCTATTGCAGCATCAATTACTTACGAATATTTTGGAGTGCTTTACTTAGCACCGGGCGCAACCAATATTGAGCTAACTCGGCATAATTTCAATTACACATTCCGCCTTATTCCAGATAATTATCAAGAATCTAAGCAATTAGTCGGTTATATTTATTACAGTTTAGAAAAGAAAAAAATTGTCGTATTGTATGACAGAACTGAATATAGCACCCAAGTTGCCGAATCTTTTGCTGAAACGATTGCCGATATGCAGCTTGATGCAGATATTGTCTATCGTCGTTCATTTTTCCGAACCAAGAAAAGCTTTAAAGATATTATATCTGATTTAAAAGGCTTGGAATTTGATGTAATCTTTGTTGCGACCAATGAAGAAACAGGCAGCCGCATCTTAAAAGAAGCCCGCAATATGGGTATTAACCATCAATTTGTTGGGGTTAATTTAATGTATCACCCTAAACTAATTGAATTAGCAGGCGATGCCGCTGAAGGTTTTTCAGTGCCTGCACCATTCAATGAATCATTTAATTTAGCGCGTGGCTTTACCAGTCGTTTTAAAAAACAATATAGAAAGAAACCTGATGCGTGGGCAGCTCAAGCCTATGACAGCATTATGTTGTTAGCGCATATTATTGAAAAATCTGATTCCACTGTACCGATTATTATGGCGACACAGTTGCGTTATATGGAACCCTATTGGCTAGGCGTTACAGGACCTCACTTTTTTACTAAAGCGGGTGATATTTTAGGCAAACAATATAGCTTTTATACCGTGCATCAGGGCGAATTTGAACTCATACCGGGTGCGAATGTGCCGTTCATTTTAGAGCTCATTAAATTCAATGAACAAAAATCTGCAATGCAAGCAGAATGAGGTGAATCATGTTAGCACATGTTGTTTTATTATCCATTCTCCCATCATTTCTTATTGGTTTATTGGGACAAAATCGTAAAATGGGTTTTTGGGGATACTTTTTTGCATCCTTATTACTGACACCACCCATTGGTTTACTTTTAGTCTTAGCTTCAGACTCTAAGCCAACAACACCGATTTAAGCAAGAATATAGATTTGTTGTTCTTTATTAAATTTATGGTTAATCAAGGAGCATGAGGTACGAATTTTGACTAATAGTCTTTATGGTTTATTGGTTACAGCAAAAGGGGTGCATTCATGACATACCAAATACCCGCAGCGGGTGAGTCTTTTGTTTGTGCATGGAATGGCGGTAGAGACGCTTGTCTTGCCTTGTATCATGCAATTCGAGCAGGTGCAAAACCTCAGTTTTTGCTAACAATGCTGGATGAAACGGGTGAGTATTCCTATTCTCTGCCGATTCCACGCGCGGTGTTGCAAGCACAGGCTTTGTCTTTAAATATTCCTTTATTGACGAAGAGCACTGATAAAGCAAACTACAATCAAAATATGTTGGATGTGCTACAAGAATTGAAAGCAATGGATATTAACATTGTCATTTTTGGTGATATTTTGTTGGATAATCATCGACGTGGTAATGAGGATTTATGTCGGCAAGCAGGCTTGGAAACCTATTTACCATTATGGGGCATACCAAAATCACGAATTCTCGCTGAATATGTTACATCTGGATTTGTCGCCATGGTTACGACCGCTTCAGATAAGTTAGGACAAAAGTATGCAGGGCGTTATTTAGACACGAAATGTATTGAAGAATTAGAAGGGTTGCAGGGCATAGACCCGACAGGAGAAAATGGTGAATATCACACCGTCATCGTCGATGGACCTATTTTCGCAAACCCCGTTCCAGTTAAAGCCAGCAATGTCAAAACTGTGAATGATAACTGGGTTACAGACCTCAATTTATTATCGATTAATTATTAATACGAGAGCTTTGCATATTAGAGATGTTGAGCTGGCAGAAGACATATTTTCATTGGTGGTGTGTACGTGGCACTATAGTCAAATCCATCAGGAGTGTTATAAAAATATCTGGCTTTCATGGCTGCCAGCCCCTGAAAATTATCAATATTTCTACTCAAGCAATTGATTAAATAGTTATTTTCTTGAACCTGATAAGTCTACAGCGGCTTGTCGGGTCACTATCACCACAAATAGATGTTGCGCTAAAAATTCACCTGATTCACTGCCGTAATCGCTAAAATAACCCCTGTGATAATCACTCCAATCACACTACCAATCACTAAAATTGCAATCGGCTCAATCAGCAATAAAAACCGTTTCATGCGATTACGCCCACTTTCATCCAACAACTTAGCCAGTGAACGCAGCATTGGTGGCAACTTACCTGATTTCTCGCCTGCACGAATTAAATTATGTCCTGTCGCCGTCAACGCATCATTATCTTGCAATGCCTGAGATAAATTCGTCCCCGTACGCACCGCTTTAGTCACTTGATTTAACCGCGCATTTAAACTCGGCAATTGAATGCTCTGTGCCGCCAATTCCAAACCGCGTAATAATGGCACTTTATTTTCTAACAACGTGCCCAACATTGCAGCCCAACGCCCTGTTTCAGCTTCCATAATCCACACTCCAAATAAGGGCAATTTTGCCATCATATCTTGTGCTTTAAGCCGCACTTGCTTTTGACTCAACACATAAGAAATAACAAATATTAGGCCAACACCGATGGCTGCAATCAGTTCAATATTATTGTTAAAAAACATGCCTGTACCTAAAACTGCTTGAGCTAACCAAGGAATATCTGTGCCTTTAGATTTCAAAATACCCGCAAAACGTGGCACAACCACCACAAAAATTAATAATACGGCGGTAATCCCTGAAAAAATCAAAATAGTGGGATAAATTAATGCATTACGCATTTCTGATTGTACTTTCGTTTCATATTCCAACTGCTCAACCCCATCGCGTAAACCCTGCGCCACTTTACCCGTTAATTCTCCTGCTTCAACCAATTGATATAAATACCAAGGCAAATCTAAATCAGATTGCTGCAACGTGAGTGAGAATGAGATACCTTGACGTAATTTAGAGCCTATTTTAGCGAAACTATCGACAATAACAGGATGATGTGTGGATTGTGCAAGTGATTCAATCGCCTCAATCAGTGACACGCCCGATTCTAGCAATGTGGTTAATTCATGTAATACGGTCAATACATCACGTTGTTGGGGTTTGCCTGAGCGGGTTGCAATTTTGGCAATTTTACGGTCAGCGGAGGTGACGTTGAGGACAGTTAAGCCCCGTTTTTGTAATTGGCGGGCAGCATCTCTTTCATTGTCGGTGCTGATGACTCCATCAACTTCTTGTCCATTTTCATCAATCGCTTGGTATTTATAACGCATGGTGACTCTATGTGAAATCTAATTATTTCTTAATTCATCCAATTATATACCAAACTAACAAACGGCTCTCAAAATATAAAATACATTAATTTCAGTTGATTATAAATTTAGGCTATATGAATTTTTTCAA
>JAYQWJ020000178.1:0-5542 GCA_035829175.2 Candidatus Albibeggiatoa psychrophila | reverse complement strand
CAATCGATTGCAATTTATCGTGAGCAATATGGTGTGTGATTTGTTTTGAGTTTAACGGTATGACAAAATTGTTGCTGATGCTATTGAAAAGAAAAGTAAAATATAGAAAAATTATTAAGAAGCAGGAAGAATGGTCAAAATAATAGCACAAGAAGCGGAAACAAACACTTTGCATCACTCAAATAAGACAAACAAAGCCACAAATCTGAATCATTCAAGCCTCATGATATAATAGCCATGTCTACAGAAGTTCAGAGGGTCATTGCATGGGTCGAATAACCTTAACGCAGTTGCAAAAACTAAAACGTAATAAACAAAAAATCACCTGTCTCACCGCCTATGATGCGACGTTTGCGCGACTGGTGGAACAAGCGGGTACTGAAATAATTTTAGTCGGCGATTCACTCGGGATGGTGGTGCAAGGTCAAGATACGACGTTGCCTGTCAGTCTGCAAGACATGGCGTATCATTGCAAAATGGTGCATCGTGGTACAGAAAGAGCGTTTATCATCGTCGATTTGCCATTTATGACTTATGCAACTCCTGAGCAAACTTTAGAGTCTGCTGCATTTTTGATGCGTGAAGGTCAGGCGCAAATGGTTAAAATGGAAGGAGGAACATGGTTAGCCGAAACGGTAAGTTTACTGGTTGAACGCGGCATTCCTGTTTGTGGACATATTGGTTTAACACCGCAAGCCGTACATAAATTAGGTGGTTATAAAGTCCAAGGTCGTGAAATTTCCGAAGCCCAACGAGTGCGTAAAGAAGCGATTGATTTAGAAAAAGCAGGGGTTTCTTTCATTGTTTTAGAATGTGTTCCGAAAGATTTAGCCCGTCAAATCAGTCAAGAATTAACCATCCCGACCATTGGAATCGGTGCAGGTTCATATTGCGATGGTCAAGTATTGGTTTTATACGATATGTTGGGCATGTTTGATAAATCTCCCTCATTTGCTAAAAACTTTTTGCAAGATGCTGATTCCATTCCAGCCGCCTTAGCTGCTTATGTGCAAGCGGTCAAATCAGGCGAATTTCCTTCTGTAGAGCATAGTTTCCAATGATGAAGACGATTGAAGATATTAACCAATTACGTAAAACCGTACAAACATGGCGTGACCAAGGATTACGAATCTGCTTTGTACCCACAATGGGTAATTTGCATCAAGGTCATTTGCAGTTGATGGATAAGGCGCGACAAATCGCGGATAAAGTCGTTGCCAGTATTTTTGTAAATCCATTGCAGTTTGGGGAAAATGAAGATTTTGGGCGTTATCCACGCACTTTTGAAGCAGATTGTTGGCAATTGCAGCAACATCAAGTAGACGCTGTATTTTTTCCTAGCGTAGAAACCATGTATCCCAATGGCATGAAAAGACAAACAATTGTTGAAGTGCCCAACGAATTAACTCATTTATTATGTGGTGCATCTCGTCTAGGACATTTTACGGGTGTATCCACCGTGGTGACTAAGTTGTTAAATTTAGTACAGCCTGATTGTGCGGTGTTCGGTGAAAAGGATTATCAGCAATTGTTAGTGGTTCAGCGATTGGTGACAGATTTGTGTTTGCCTATCGATATTATTCCCGCGCCGATTTGTCGAGAGGATGATAATTTAGCGATGAGTTCGCGCAATCAATATTTAACACCAGAACAACGTCAGCTTGCACCTCAATTATTTGTATGTTTACAGTGGATTGCGCAACAATTACAAGCAGGTTCAAGAGACTTTGAGAAATGGTCAACAGAAGCATATAAGCAACTGGCGGCTATTGGTTTCAAACCTGATTATGTTGATATTCGTCGCGCGGCAGATTTACAATTACCAAATAGTGAAGACACGGATTTTGTGATATTGGTTGCTGCATTCCTTGGGCAAACCCGTTTAATTGATAATATTCAACTCTCGGTTTAAAGTGCTTCAAATATATCAGGACTGGCAATTCTCAAAAGGCTGCTAGTCTTGAAAAATAATAATAGATTGTGAAGGAAACGGCTTCTTGACTGAACAATTTGATATGGTTGTGATTGGGAGTGGATTTGCTGCAAGCTTTTTTCTCCATGGCTATTTGCAACGCGCTCCAAAAAATGCACGAATTTTAGTGCTTGAACAAGGCGTTACTCACTCTCATGCTTGGCGCACTCAACATCAACGTCTTGCGGCTAAACCATTTCACAGTACCTTTATCAATCAAACCCCGCATAAACAATGGATTTATACACCTGCTTTTGGCGGGTCTTCTGCGGCATGGTGGGCATGTACTCCACGTTTTTTACCCAATGATTTTGCACTTAAATCGCGTTATGGTGTCGGTGTTGATTGGGCAATAAGCTATGATGAACTTGAAGCTTTTTATACACAAACTGAAATAATCCTAAATGTGGCGGGAGAAAATCAAGCCCCTTATCCACGTTCTCAAGCCTTGCCCCAAGCCGCACATCGTTTTAGTCAACCCGATCAAATTTTAAAACAAGCTTATCCCAACTTATATTTTTCACAACCAACGGCGCGAACGCCTCAAGCAACTCAACATCGTCCTGCGTGTTGTAATTCCAGTATTTGTGGTTTATGTCCTGTCGATGCTAAATTTACGGTACAAAATGAAATGCAATCAATTTATGCAGACCCTCGGATTGAATTACGCACTGAATCTCAAGCTCTGCTGATTGAAACGCAAAATAACATCGCAACGGCGGTAATTTATCGGCATCAAGCTATAGAAAAAACGCTCAAAACCGATAGTGTGATTTTGGCTGCCAATGCGTTATTTAATCCATTTTTGTTATTGCGTTCTGGTATTCAACACCCTGTTTTGGGTAAACGATTAAATGAGCAAGTCAGCATAACAGTCAAAGCGTATTTGGATGGGGTCGATAATTATCAAGGCAGCACCAGTATCAATGCCAATGGTTATATGCTGTATGACGGTGAACATCGCAGAGATTATGCCGCATGTTTATTGGAACATAGCAATGTGCCACATTTGCGTACTGATTTTGGAAAATGGCGACAATTAGCGGTTTTTAAGTGTATTTTTGAAGATTTACCCAGCGAACAAAATACGGTCAGTTTCAATCCAAACAATCCACATAAACCGATTATTCATCATCAATCCATCTCAAATTATGCACAACGCGGTATCCAACAATTAGCTCAAAACTTGAATAAAGCCTTAGCTCCATTGCCAATTGAAACATTGGAATTTGGCGAACCAAGCCAAACCGAAGGACATATTTTAGGGACAACGATGATGGGAAATGATGCGACAAGCGCGGTGGTAGATAGATATTTAAAACTGCATCAAGTTTCTAATGTATTGGTATTAGGCGGCAGTGTATTTCCAACCAGTTCACCCAGCAATCCAACGTTAACTTTATCAGCTTTAAGTTTATGGGCAGCAGCGCATTATTAAAACCATAATTAGCTATTTTCAGAAAGTGGATCATGCTTTAATATGCAGCTAAACCAATCACTTGCCAATCTCCAATCCGATGAAAAATACGCAACAGGTCTCAATGGTGCAGGCAATGCTTCAATATCCAACTGAATTTTCAAATACACAATATAATCACTGTCAGAAGAGACTAAAGCCGCGTCCAATAAGGGAAAATCTTCCAAATGATTCAAACTCATCAATACAGAATCAAGTGAGGTATGAATTTCCTGAATCCCCGTATTGGTCAAATTCAGCATGTATTTTTTACTCAATGCAAAATATTTAAGTCGATATTGCTGCCTTAATTCAGTGACACTTTCATCCCACAAATACCAGCGTTCACGCTTAATTTCAATCGAGAATAGCAAAGTCAACGTCACGCCATTTTGCAATGCTTCAATCACAGCATCAGTCAAACCATAGTCCAACGACGCATCTAATAAATACACGCCATCTTCCAAATGCGTTTCAGCGTGCTGGATTGTAAAATCAGCGTAAGCGGAGAAATGAGTTAACAATAGAGATAGGATTAAGAACCATTGTCTCCATTGCACTGGCATCGCAGTTAATTTAGCTTGTTTTAAGCAGGCAGGCATAGTAAAAACCATCAAAACATTCTTTGTCACACGGTAAAATTTGACGACCTATTGTCTGTGCATGTCCCCAAGTATCAGGTAAAATTTCTGCTTTAGAGTCAGGATGTTGGGCTATGAAATTTTGTATTTGCAAGTCATTTTCTTCTTTAAATACCGAACACGTCGCATATAACAATTTCCCATTCGGTTTGAGTAAATCCCAACTTGCATTTAATATGTCGGCTTGATGCTGTATTAATGAGGCAATATCATCAGCCTGACGTAAATATTTTATATCAGGATGACGGCGAATTACGCCACTGGCTGAGCAAGGTACATCAAGTAATATACGGTCAAACTGGTTCTTATCCCACCAAGTATCAGGTTGACTCACGTCAGCACAGACTACTTTAGCAGTTAAGCCTAGACGTTGCAAAGTATTATGGATTTGTTCGAGACGATTTTGCTGATTATCTACAGCCACAAGTGTGTCAATATCGTAACGTTCTAACAAATGTGCTGTTTTACCACCCGGCGCGGCACACGCATCTAATACGGTCGCTTGTTGTGGTACATCGAGCAAATGTGCTGCCAACTGTGCGGCACTATCTTGTACAGACACCCAACCTTCTGAAAAATGAGGTAATAATTTTACATCAATCGGCTTTTCTAATTGAATACCTGAATCAATATGTAAGCTGGCTTGGGCGGTAATTTTTTGAGTTTCTAGCAGTTTAAGATAATCATCGCGACTGGTTTTTCGTAGATTCACCCGCAAATTCATTGGAGGATGTTGGTTATTTGCCTCAGCAATCGCCTGCCAATGTTCAGGCCAATCTTGCTGCAATCGTTTTAATATCCATTGGGGATGGGCATAACGCACTGTGTCATTTTTATCAACTTGTTGCAATAATTCAACACTGTTGCGCTGAAAACTTCTCAATACACCATTAGTGAGTTGAGTTGCCCAATTCTTTTTTAGCAAACGAGTCACTTCAACTGTGGCAGAAATCGCCGCATGAGGTGGAATGCGTAAATAGATTTGTTGATACAAACCAATCAATAGCAAGGCTTCAATATCGGCATCTTTTTCTTTAAATGGCTTGCGTAATAATTGTTTTAATACAGCTTCTAAGCGTGGCAACCAACGCATAACGCCATAAGCCAATTCTTGTGCCAGTGCACGTTCACGTTTATCGGTTAAAGAAGGTAAGTGGTTATCTAAGCTGTCGGAAAGAGAGTGATGGTGTTGTAATACTTGGGTCAGCACTTTGACCGCGATATAACGTGCATTATTTTTCAAAAGTGATTCCAATAATCAAACAAATTTTGCTGTGGGAACAGGTATTTTATATACGGCGCATAGTTACAAAAAAATCAAAAATATTCAACAGGGTTTAGCGGTAGTGATGCAAATTGTAGTGTAGGAGTGCAAAACTTATTTTACCAGTGACTATTTTAAGAAAAAACCGTACTACATTTTATCAATGGTTCGGATAATTTTTAAAGAATATAGTAAAATCAATTATTTAC
>JAYQWJ020000177.1:0-1763 GCA_035829175.2 Candidatus Albibeggiatoa psychrophila | reverse complement strand
AAATAAGCATAGATTTGTGTTAGCTGTAACTTACCCGTACTAAAGCATACCCATTTTGCGCTTGTGCCCGCACTCTTGAAACAAATTCTGTTTCTTGAAGATGTGGCCGAAGTGCTTGCATTACGGGATAGCACAATTGTATCTGCTCATCAGTTATAGCATATAGCAAGTTCTATTTGCATTACTTTATCAATCACTATCAAACAAATGGACGCTATTTGAGGCAAATGAACAAAAAGCTTTAAACCATTGCTCATCTTGCCTTAGATTAGAAAATTATACGATAATACACGAGCTTTTGCTGCACTTTTAAGAAAATACTTTACAAACTCATGATAAACAATTGTTATAAATAATCTTTTATTAAAATTTCAGCGATTTGAACACTATTCAATGCCGCACCTTTACGAATATTGTCAGAAACAACCCATAAATTTAAACCACGCGGATGTGAAATATCTTCACGAATTCGGCTCACATACACTGGGTCTTGCGTTGCAGAATCAGTTACAGCAGTTGCATAGCCACCATCTTCATGTTTATCAATGACTTCAATGCCAGCAGCGTTGCTTAATAACTCACGTGCGTGTTCTGCACTGATTTTATCGCGGGTTTCAATATGCACCGCTTCAGAATGACCATAAAAAACAGGAATCCGTACCGCTGTTGGATTGACAAGAATATTCTCATCTTCCATAATTTTCTTGGTTTCCCAAACCATCTTCATCTCTTCTCTTGTATAGCCATTGTCCATGAAAATATCAATATGGGGTAAGGCATTAAAGGCGATTTGTTTGGGATAAACCTTAGTTTCAAGTGGTTTTGCATTGAGTAAATTAGCCGTTTGAGAGGCCAACTCTTCAATAGCTTCTTTACCTGTACCAGAGACCGCTTGATAGGTTGCAACGTTAATTCGTTCAATCCCTACCGCGTCATAAATTGGTTTTAAAGCAACAACCATTTGAATCGTTGAGCAATTCGGGTTGGCAATAATATTGCGCACCTTATAGTCAGCAATACGATGTGGATTTACTTCGGGCACGACTAAGGGAATATCTTCATCACGGCGAAAGTGTGAGGTATTGTCAATCACGATACAACCAGCCTCAGCAGCACGAGGGGCATGAACTTCAGAAACTGAACCACCCGCAGAAAATAAGCCGATTTGAGCTTTAGAAAAATCAAATGTTTCTAGGTCTTCAATCGTATAGTTTTTGCCCTTAAACATAATCCGTTTACCTGCTGAACGGCTACTTGCCAAAGGGTAAAGATTATTAATTGGGAAATCACGTTGTTCCAGAATAGAAAGCATTGTTTCACCAACTGCACCAGTCGCGCCTACAACGGCAACATCAAATGAACGACTCATGTTCTTATTTATTCTCCATACGAATGAGGCTACTGAAAGGACAAGCCTATAAAACTTAGATAAAACCTGTCATTAAAATCATATCATATCCACTTATAACATGCTTTATCTTGTTTGTATTTTTTATAAGGAAATTTGCGAAAAAATGCTTGACTGCTGTCGCACCTGTGAACATTCAGCCACTTTATTTTCTACAATATGAAAAAGATGGGTTTTTTATTATTTTACAAAGAGAATGGAGTGAGTTTCAAGAAAAGTTTGAATAAATAATAGTTTAATGATTTTTGAAAATTCTATAATGCCAAGGCTGCCACTGTTTTTAAATAAATAATTTCGGCTTGAAAAATTCAGTTTTTTGCAAAAATAACCGCTAAATTTAAAAACCTCACAACAC
>JAYQWJ020000176.1:0-4300 GCA_035829175.2 Candidatus Albibeggiatoa psychrophila | reverse complement strand
TGAATCATATCTGGATTACATTCACCGCAACCTAAATCGCTTCAATACTGGACACTGGCATGGATAAGGAATTTTTTGAGCTTGCTCCTACAGCGCAATGTTTATTAACACCTGAAGGAAAATTAGTTGAAGTAAGTGTTGCTATGGCTCATTTGCTAGGATTATCGCGTCAATTAATGTTGGCAACCAATTTATTTCATTTTATTTATACAGAAGACCATGCAATTACGGTCAAACAGCTTACAACGCTAAATTATAAAACCAGTATTCAAATTGAAAATCGTTGTCGGCAAGCGAATGGCACTTATTGCTGGTTATTGTGGACAATCAATGTTGCGCCGCAAGAATGGTGTAAAAACTATCTAGAGCCGATTTTATACTGTGCTGTTGCCAGTGATATTTCTGCGTATAAATCTGCACCAAAAATTATGGATGTCTCTACACAATTTCAAACCAGCCAAAATTTTCTATCGATTTTCTTTAACGAAGTTCCTGTTGGGGTTTGCGTCACAGATGAGAATGGTCATTTTATTCAAGTCAATTCTACTTATTGTCAAATTTATGGATATACCGCTGAGGAATTGCTAGGTCAACATTTCACCATGAAAGTACAGCCTCAACAACGTGATTATGCGGATAAATTGTATAAAAAATGTATTGAAGAAGGGGTGCGAGAACTACCAACAGAATGGCGTGTCATGCACAAAACAGGCTTTTTGATAGATATTGAAGCGAATGCCAGCGTGGTACAGCTCCCAAATGGGCGACGCTATAAACTGACGATAATTAACAATATTTCACAACGTAAACAAGCTGAACGTCAACGTGAGATAGCCGAAGATGCACTAACGGAACAACTGCAACATAATCGTACCGTTATTCAAAATGCGTTAGATGGCTTCTGTCTGCTAGATATAAACTTAAAAATACAAGAAGTGAATCCGGCTTTATGTCAGCTTATTGGCTATGAAGAAGAGGATTTGTTAGCAATATCGCTATTTAATCTTATCGTGCCTAATAAAAAACAACCTGAAATTGTTTGGTTAGAATTATTAAAACAACAAGGTCAAGTCACGTTTGATATACAACTACAGCATTTTAATCATAACCATATTGACACCGAAATCACTGCTAACTTAGTGAATTTTCAGAACCAAGAATTAATTTTTATGTTTCTACGCGATATCAGTTTGCGCAAAGAGACTGAAGCGGCATTGATACGGGCCAAAAATAGTGCTGAACGGGCAAATAATTCAAAAAGTGAATTTTTAGCAACCATGAGCCATGAAGTGCGCACACCGATGAATGGGGTGATGGGGATTGCTGAATTACTACTTGATACTAAGCTCAATGCGCAACAACGTCACTATGTTAATTTAATTCATAACTCTGGTGAAGGCTTGCTCACGGTCATCAATGATGTATTGGATTTTGCCAAAATTGAAGCGGGTAAACTAAGACTTGAATTGATTGAGTTTGATTTATCTAATCTATTGGAAGAAATCATTGACCTGTTTAGCCCACCTGCAAATCAAAAAGGTTTAGAACTTGCCTGCCGATTTCCACCATTGCTGCCTAATTTAGTGATTGGAGACCCCGGGCGATTACGCCAAATTATCTCCAACTTATTGGGCAATGCAATTAAATTCACAGACCAAGGTGAAATGGTGTTGTCTGTGACTATCATTGCGGAAACCGAACATGATTTACGTTTACATATCGAAGTACGTGATACGGGTATTGGCATTAGCATTGATGACAAAACACGTCTATTTCAACCTTTTTGTCAGTTGGATAGCTCAACCACACGTCAACATGGCGGCACAGGTTTAGGCTTAATGATTTGCCAGCGTTTAATCGAGATAATGCAAGGTAAAATCGGGGTAGATAGCAATCCGTCAAAAGGCAGTAACTTCTGGTTTGAAATTGGTTTGAGTAAATCAGCCAATCAGACTAACCCATTGAGCAAAGAATTACCCGATATTGGTATTTTAAAAGGTCGGCGGGTCTTAATTGTAGATGATAATGCCACCAACTGTGAAATCTTGCATTCACAAACCCAAAGCTGGGGCTTAATTCCTGACGTTGCCACCAGTGCAAAAGAGGGATTGAATAAGATTTACCAAGCCGCCGAAGCTAAAAAACATTATGATTTGGCGATTATTGATTTCATGATGCTGCATCTGGATGGTACAAGCTTAGCGCAAAGAATTAAAATTGATAGCTCAATCAGTGCATTGCCTTTAATTATGTTGACTTCAGTACATCAGCCAATGGACAACCCTGAAATTAAAAAATTATTGGCAAGCCGTTTATATAAACCTGTTTCACAAAAGAAATTATTAGAATGTTTATTACGTGCTTTTTCACCAGAACATCATAAGCGTATCGATGACGAAGAATTTAGTTTATCTCAAAAACAAACCTTTAATCATCATTGGAAAATATTATTAGCCGAAGATAATATTATTAATCAAGAAGTAGTGGTTGATATGCTGAAAAATTTTGGCTGTGAAGTAACGGTGGTTGATAATGGTGTTGATGTACTTAAGCAGCGCATAACAGGTCATTTTGATTTGATTCTTATGGATTGCCACATGCCGCAAATGGATGGCTTTATTGCAACACAAAAGATACGGATTTGGGAAGCTGAACAAAAACAGCAGCAACACATCATGATTATTGCGCTGACTGCCAATGCAATGCAAGGCGACAGAGAACGTTGTTTAACCTGTGGTATGGATGATTATATTAGTAAACCTGTGACTTCAAAAGCATTACGCCAGACGATATTGCATTGGTTGAGCAACAGCCCCATCGAATTTATACCCGTCAATACGCAAAATACCTTGCCTGTTAAGCAAACAAGCCTTCCCTCTTGTAAAGATTTACAATCCATTTCAGCATTACCGATTATCGATACTAGAAGTCTGACTGTGTTGCGCCAAGAAATGAGAGGACGTGGTATTGATTGGCTTATTGATTTGTATCTGGGTGAATTGCCTAATTATTTGGCTGAGCTTGAATCTGCGGTTGAGAATAAAGATACCGAATCGATTTATCTTGCAGCTCATAAATTTAAAGGTGGAAGTGCTAACCTTGGCGCACAACAAATTGTCCAATTGTGTAAGCTGCTTGAAAGCAATGCGCGTGAGAAGAATATGCAGATAATTACCAGTTTAATGCCAACTGTTTTGCAAACGATTGAAGATTTAAAACAGGCTTTGGCAATGGAAAAGGACAGTGAGAAGACACTTTAATTTAGGATAAAACCTTAGTGATTTATCACAATGATACTCAAAACCAACTAATATTATGATTTTAAACATGATTAATTTAATCCGCTAGCGTCATGCTAAAAAATATGTCATATTGATGGCTATTAACTTAAAATTATCAATCACTTATAAAAAAATATTGGTAACAATAAAGTCAGTTTATAGCCAAGAAAACAATAATAACAATAAAAATTAGTATGACCTTAGGAGTTTTAGTATGAGCCAACCACCCCCAGAAACCCATTCGTCGACAAGTCGTTCAAATACTGATAATTCCCAGACTGGAACAGTTCCAAAAGACGCGAACCTTCATAAGCCAATAAAGGGAAAGTTTGAAGTCGAAACAATGGAATGTGGTGCTGCAATTGGTAGAGGACAAATGGAGCAGTTTGTCAACAGTTTCCAACAGAGTGCTAAACGTTGGGAAGGTATTGTTTATCCTGCTTTATTTGCATTTGCGTTGTTGGCTGCGTATGGTTTCTTTTTAATTTATAGTTTAACAGGTGATATGCGTTCAATTGCGCGAAGTATAGACCCCGAGATGGCTGAGCACATGGCTTCGATGTCACAAAATATTGGGGATTTATCCAAGCAAATTAGTATGATGACGCTGACGATGAATGATATTTCACTAAAGCTTGATACTTTGCCCCCGATGTTGAAATATATGGGTTACATGGAACAAGCGATGGTACGCATGGATGAGTCGATTACGGGGATGGATAGTTCAATTACACGCATGGATGAGTCGATGGCACGAATGGATGGCGCGATTAATCGAATGGATGGGTCGATGTCAACAATTAATGTCTCGGTGGAAAACATGACGGAAACAATGCACACCATGAGTATTTCCACGGAACAAATGCGTTTGGATGTCGCAAAAATGAGCTATGGACTGGGTAGTTTGTCGCGCCCAATGTCGTTTGTGAATGGTTTTCCAATGCCTTGGTAATTTTTGTTGGATTTCTCGTTACTCATCGCGCGTGAATACGGTCTAAATTTTATGCACAAATGTGGGG
>JAYQWJ020000175.1:0-1885 GCA_035829175.2 Candidatus Albibeggiatoa psychrophila | reverse complement strand
GGATGCTACGGTGATGAACTTATTAGAGCATATTTCTGTATCTAAGCTTCCGTAAGATTGGCATTATCTGTCAGTCCTATTTAATAGGTAGAGGTTAACATTTTATGTAGCCTCTATTTTCAGTATTGAGAAAAAAGAGGTTATTTCTGATGCGCTACATTTTACCTTTTTTATTATTCTTTGTTTTTACTAAAGCTTATGCTGCTCCATTTGAGATGGATTTATCTTCTTATGAAGTTGGAGATGTTCCAAATGCACTTGGTGAACATGTAATTATCAAAGAAAAGGATGGATTATGCGTTACAGGGCATTCTAATGCTCAAAATGCTTCTAGTAGATTGTTATTTGATAATCTTAATCTATCTGGTAATTTTGAAGTTATTATTAATATAGATTTTAATGGAGATAATACATATCATCTATTTTTACAATCCAAAGTTGCAGAAATTGCTTTTCATCATTACGACGATTATCTACAACTTGGTGGCATAAATGAAAAAATATCATGGGAAGAAACTAATTGGGAAGGAGGTGATGTAGTAAATACATTCCGTTTTTCTGTAAAGAGCAATGTCGCAAAATTATATATCAATGATGTTTTCTTTCAAACGTTGGTATTAGACAACCCATCAGCAGTTTACACAAACCTTGAGATTGTGGGAATAGATGAAGATGATTATGTTTGTGGTGTCAGAGGAGCTAATTTAAGTGATGACCCTGAAACTGTACCTCAGTTATCTGACTATGAAAAAGGTGTTCAAGCAGGTAAGCAAGAATGTATTAATAATCCCCAAAGCTGTGGTATTTCTGTAGCAGATAATAATACTACTTGCACAACTACTGATAATGTGGAAGTGACAGGAAAAGCAAATGCTTCTTATGAACCAACTACAGGGCATTTACATATTCCATTTCTTGATATTCAAGATTTATTTGGCGGCATAACGACATATCAAGTTGATTTTCAACAAAAGAATTCGACTTTAGATTTTACAGTGGATACTGAAAGTATTAAGGCTGTTGTTGAATAATAAATACCGCGTAGAAGCCTGCGTAGGGTGTATAAGCGCAGCGTCATACACCTTTTTTGAATTGGCATATATTGTTTTTGTTGCAAACTTGATGGATGGCACTATCGTTTATATACTCTACTGGATTGTCCTAAGATAATGTAAAAATAAAAAGTTTAAAAAATGGAAATCAAATTCTCAAGACACGCAAAAAGACGTGCAAAACTGTACAAAATTCCTCAAGATGTGATTATTGAAAATTTAAAATCATTAAGTTTCTTAGAAGGAAAGCATGAGATACTACAAGATATTAAAGGCTTTGAATATCCAATAAAAATAATGATTGTTGCAGAAAAAGATATTTTAACTATTATTACAAACTATCCTTATAAAAAAGGAGCAAAAAAGTGAATATTTATTATGATGATGAAGTAGACGCTTTATATTTAAAACTCAGTGATATAACACCTGACGGCGTAGTTGAACTATCTGAAGGCATTAATTTAGATACAACAAACAATGGAAAATTAGCAGGTATTGAAATTTTAGAAGCTTCACAAAAAATAGACATTAGTACAATTCTGTCCTATTCATTAGAGCTGAATCATAATTTAATAACGCAAGCTGCTTAATTATTTTAAGAGTTGGATATTAACTCATGTAGGGTGTATAAGCGCAGCGTCATACACCTTTTTTATTGCCATACATCGTAATTTGTTGCGAATATTGGTGGATGGCACTTCGTTTTTCCACCCTACGTTTAAGATTTATAAAATGTCTAATTATCTTCGTTATCGGGTACAAGGTGGTTGTTTTTTTTTTTCTCTCGTTCCAACGGTCTCCGTTGGAATGCAGCTTAAACGCTCTGCGTTTCG